>JAISNB010000168.1 GCA_031276435.1 Burkholderiaceae bacterium
CCATATGTGCCACTTCGATCACTTTGTAGCGACAATGTTTGCTGCGGGTCTCCAGGCTGAAAACGATTCGCGCATACTCGCCATCGTCGCCAAGCGTTTTTTCCAGCACTTCGTAGCGCGTCGGCTTGCAGATGCTGTAGGTTGAATTCCATTCAATTGTTTTGGTGCGCAGCGCGCTGGAACACGCCCGGCCCGTCCCCTCGAACACGCCCGTAAACACGCCATCGCCTGCCATGAGGGCACTTGAAAAAATCCCGAGGCCCCAAAATGCCATGGCTCTCATTGCCAACATGTCACGTCCTTTTCTTTGCAAATCCATTCCTCAATGGCCCAGCTGGCGGTGTTCAGCAATCAACGCAACGCATTTTCTTCCGGCATTCTTCCGCGCTCCAACATGACCAGGAGCGCCGATCTGGCCGCCGCAATGACCGCGGCCCATTGCGGCAACTGGATGGCCGCGCGCGCATCCGTGATTGACTTGGGCGTTGCATCACAAAACACGTCAACCGCGCGGCTCACCCGGCAGATAAGCTCTTGTTCGGCCTCTGTAAAAACGGGTGGCAGATAAAGACCCGGTTCAAAAGGGGCTGGAACCCAATCTTCCCAGCCATTGATCAATTCGTCCATTCCACAATCCGGTGGCGTGGTCTCACATTCAACCAGCCATTCCAGCATCTCGATGATTCGATTGCGCACCCGTTGATCCACAATCTGCGGCGATGGATTTTCCATATTCCACTCTTTGAGGTTGTTCGAGGTTGCCATAGCACAACGACGCTCTTTCATGGCGTCCATTTTGCCGCAATCCTGACGGCCACACACCAGCGCCGCGCGGCCCGCGATCACCAGCAAAGGCGTTTTGCGCCATGCTGGCGATCGCGTCGCTTTCAGCCCGCCAGGTCGAACACCAGCACCTCGGCGTTTGTGTCGGCTTGCAGCGCGATGCGCGCCTCGGCTTGCAGCATTGCGGCGTCGCCTTCGGCCAGCGGCTGGCCGCAGGCGGTGACGCGCCCTTCGACCACATGCACGTAGGCTTTGCGGCCAGGCGCCAAGTCCAGTGCGGTTGCCTGTCCGGGCTGGAGCAGGCCCGCAAACAGCCGCGCGTCGGCGTGCAGCGTGAGCGATTGCTGCGCGCCGTCGGGCGATGCGATCAGGCGCAGGCGGCCCTGCTTTTCGGCGTCGGTAAAGCGTTTTTGCTCGTAGCCGGGGGCAATGCCTTTTTGTGCGGGCGTGATCCAGATCTGGAAGAAGTGGGTGCCTTCTTCGGTCGAGTGGTCGAACTCGCTGTGCTGCACGCCGGTGCCGGCGCTCATGCGCTGCACATCGCCCGGCACGATGATGTGCTCGTTGCCCATGCTGTCGCGGTGCGACAGCGCGCCGCGCTTGACGTAGCTGATGATTTCCATGTCGCGGTGACCATGGCGACCAAAGCCGGTGCCGGGGCGGATGCGATCCTCGTTGATGACGCGCAGGTTGCCCCAGCCCATGAAACGCGGGTCGTAGTAGTCGGCAAACGAGAAGCTGTGGCGCGAGTCAAGCCAGCCATGGTTGGCGTGGCCGCGTTCTTCGGATTTGCGAACGGTGAGCATGATGAGACCTTTCTTGTCTTCAGTGTGTTTCGGATGCCTTCCAATGTAGGCGCGAATTCCTGGCCGGAAAGCTGGCAGCTTTGATGGCATCATTCAAATAATTTGAATGAAAGCGTGGTTCCAATTCAATGAACAAAGCCCATTCACAGCCCCGTGACGTGCTCACGCCCGACGCATTGGGCATGCTGGCGCAGGTGGCCCGCGCGGGCAGTTTTGCCGCCGCCGCGCGCCAGATGAATCTGGCTGCGAGCAGTCTGACCTACCGCGTGCGCCAGATCGAGGACGCGCTGGATGTGCTGCTGTTCGACCGCGGCAGCCGCCAGGCCCGGCCCACAGCGGCTGGCAGGGTGCTGTTGCAAGAAAGCGAGCGCCTGCTGACCGACATCGATGCCGTGGCCGGGCGCGTGCGCCACATTGCCACCGGATGGGAGCCGCAATTGACGGTGATGGCCGACGGCGCGCTGTCGACCCAGACGCTGCTGGATCTGGCCGAAGCGTTTTACGCGCTTGGCGCGCCCACGCGCCTGAAATTGACCGAAGGCATTCTCAGCGGCCCCATGGACGCGCTGGCCGCAGGCCAGGCCGATTTGACGCTGGGCACGGCCACCACGCTGGAGCGGCGCGGTGGCCACTTGAGCGGCGTGCAGTGGCGCGCGCTGGGCCATCTGCGCTTCGTGTTTGTGGTGGCGCCACACCATCCGCTGGCGCTGGCCGCCGAGCCAATTGACGAGAGCGTGCTGCGCGCGCACCGCGTGGTGGCCGTGGCCGATACCGGCATGCGCGATCCCCTCAGCTACGGCCTGCTTGGCGGGCAGGAAGTGCTCAGCGTGCCCTCGCTGCAAATCAAAATGCAGGCGCAACTGCGCGGCCTGGGCTGCGGCTGGCTGCCCGAGCCGCTGGTGCGCCAGTCGCTGCGCGCGGGACTGCTGATTGCGCGGCGCGTGGCGCAGCCTGAACACAAGCTGCCCATGTTTGCCGCCTGGGGCGGCGCGCAGCGCGGCCAGCCGGGGCTGGCCTTGCAATGGTGGCTCGGCCAATTGGCAAGCCCCGTCACGCAAGCGGCCTTGCTTGGCGAACGGCCAGCCGTGTAGAGTGGATGCCCTGGCTTCAACCCAAACGCCCCGCCATGACACTTTGCCGCCGCACCACCACCACCACTTCATCCGCTGCCACCACCGCCGTCGCCGCCACGCGGCGCTTTGCCATCGTGGGCGCTGGCATTGCTGGCCTGGTCTGCGCCAGAACCCTCATGCAAGCGGGCTGCGACGTGCAGGTGCACGAGTCCGCGTCCCAACCTGGGGGCCGCCTGGCCACGCTTGAAACACCGTTTGGCAACTTTGACACCGGCACGCAATACTTCACCGTGCGCGACAGCCGCCTGACCCTGGCGCTGGAGCGCACCGCCCACGACGCGGCGCGCCGCTGGAGCGCCAACGCCGTGCGCGTACTCGACGCGCAAGGCCGCGTCATAGAAGCCGCGCCCGCCAGCCATGAAGCGCACTGGGTCGGCCACCCCGGCATGGCCGCCCTGCCCCTGTGCTGGGCGCGGCCCCTGATTGGCCAGGGCCGCCTGTACACCGACAGCCGCGTCACCGCCGTACAGCGCGACGCCATCCACGCCAACCGCTGGCAAATCCACACCGAAAACGCCCAGGGCGAAGCGCGCGTACTGGGCGGATTCGACGCCGTCATCTTCGCCACGCCGCATTCGCGCCTGCGCGAGGTGCTCCTCAAAAGCGCGCTGCACATCCCCTTGCTCAAAGAACTCGATCGCGTCGACGCCGCGCCTTGCTGGACCTTGCTGCTGGCCTTTCCCAACGCCGTCCAGCCCGGCCTGCAAACCCTGGGGCCGCAATGGAATGCCGCCTACAGCACACACCACCGCGTGGCCTGGCTGGCGCGCGAATCGTCCAAACCGGGCCGCGCGCCCATCGAACGCTGGACCGTCCAGGCCAGCACCGCCTGGTCGCGCGAACACCAGAGCGACGACGCCGAACGCGCGGCAGCCAAACTGCTCAAGGCCTTTGGCGAAATCACAGGCATCCGCGCCACACCCGCCATGGCCCAAACCGTCTTTTGGCGCGACGCGCAAACCCTGCAACCGCTGGGCCAATCCTTTGTGTGGGACGCCGCGCTGAACCTGGGCGCCTGCGGCGACTGGTGCCTGGGCCGGCGCGTGGAAGATGCCTTCGTCTCCGGACTGGAACTGGCCCTGCACCTGGCCTGACCCCGCCCCCCTTTTCTGCGGCCAACCAGCGCGCCGCGCGCCCGCCGCCCGCCATCGCCCTTGCATGCCATGTACATTGGCCGCTTTGCCCCATCGCCCACCGGGCCGCTGCACGCCGGATCCCTGGTAGCCGCGCTGGCCAGTTGGCTGGACGCGCGCGCATCCGGCGGGCGCTGGCTGGTGCGCATGGAAAACGTGGACACCCCGCGCTGCACCACCGACTGCGGCCAGCACATCTTGCGGCAACTGGCCGCCTGCGCGCTAACGCCCGACGCGCCAGTACTCTGGCAATCACAACGCGCCGCCCACTACCAGCGCGCGCTGCAAACCCTCATCCACAGCAGTTGCGCCTACCCGTGCGCCTGCTCGCGCCAGGACATCGAAACCGCCCACGCCGCCCTGGGCCACCAACGCACGCGCGGCGCCGCCTGGCCCTACCCCGGAACCTGCCGACCCGAGCGCGGCGGCCTGCGTGGCCGCCCGGCGCGCGCCTGGCGCTACCGCGTACCCGACACCGCACGCGCGACAATCACCTGGCGCGACCGCCGCCTGGGCGCGCAAACCCAGAACGTGGCCGAACAAGTGGGCGACTTCGTACTGCGCCGCGCCGACGCACTGTGGGCCTACCAGCTTGCCGTAGTCGTCGACGATGCCGCGCAAGGCATCACGCACGTAGTCCGCGGCGCAGACCTGGCCGACAACACACCGCGCCAGATACTGCTGCAACAAAGCCTGCGCCTTGCCACGCCCCAATACCTGCACGTCCCCCTCATACTGGCCGCCGACGGCGCCAAACTCAGCAAACAAAACGGCGCTGCCCCGCTCGATCTGCGCGACCCGGTCGCAGCCCTGGCGCAAGCCGCCCGCGCGCTCGGCCTGCAAACCGGCGCGCCAGCCAGCACCAGCCTGCCCGACGCGCTGGCGCAATGGACCGCCGAATGGGCGGCGCGCTTTATCCGCTGAGCGCATTGCAGCCAGCGTTACGCCCGGCCTTGAGACGCCCAACTTCGCAGAGCAAACAATCAGCGCCGCAACCAAAATTGGACTGGCTGTGCCTGCTGCCTCATTGCGGCAAACGCTGCGGCCAGCCAACCAGCGGCAGCGCACTTCACTGGCCCGCATCTGCCAATCCGCACAAAAAGTCAGTAGCAAAAATGAAAAGGCCGTTGCCGCGTGACGGCCAGCGAGCGCCGCGTCACACCAAAAGCGGTCTGCGCGCATGGGAGGGATTGAACACCTTCTTCTGGCGCGCAGTGCGCCTTGCACTTGCTGGCCAATTGTGCGACCACAGCCTACCTTCCCGTCATGGCGAAGAGCGCAGCGACGCGGCAATCCATTGACTTTCATTGGCGCGAAGCCCTGATTGCTCGCGCAGCCGCCTGCCTTCCTCTCTCCCTTTGAGGAAGAGAGTGCCCCCGGGCCTCTCTCCATCTCTCCCCCTTTGTTCCCTCTCCCCAACCCTCCCCCCAAGGGGGGAGGGTTCAATTTGCGCCCCTCTCCGCTTGCGGAGAGGGGCGGGGGAGAGGATGGGGGCGAGAGAGGGCGGGCAAAAAAACAACACACACCCATCAAAAAGCGGAACTATTTCACACTTTCCGCGTTTTTTTCGCTTCCGTCCATTGCCAAACGTGAAAGCGCATGCTACTGTGCATGCGTGTCTTGGCCCCGGGCCGATCCGCCGATCTTGCTCCCC
>JAISNB010000135.1 GCA_031276435.1 Burkholderiaceae bacterium
ATCATGAACCGCAGCATTGACACCCAAGCCGCCACCCTCTCCGCCGTGGAATTCTTCTGGGCCTCCGGCCTTGTCTTCCTCGCGCTGATCGCGCTTGTCGCCCTGGCGCGCAATCCAAAAAATGGCAAGGCGCGCAGATGATGGGCGTTGGGGATTCTTGTCATGAAGAAAGGTGGCGCACATCTCGTGATTTGATTCCCTCCCCTTCGACCTCTTCTCCATCCCTCCCCAAAGGGGCGGGGGGTGAGGATGGGGCGAGGGTAAAAAATACAAATGTGCCGTGCTTGCCCAAAGTGGTGAGGGTGATGAACGCAGCGCCTCTGCTTTTCTCTCCCTTTTCAAGGGAAAAGAATATGAATGCGCCGCGCATGGCGGCAATGGTGGATTGCCACGCGCCTGCGGCCCTCGCAATGACGGGTGTCGGTTATTGCTTTTCAGCGCGTAGCGCGGGCGCGCCTTGGTGTCACGCGCTGCGCGGTGGTGTTTGGGCGCGCTCGTCCGACGGGCATGGGTCGCTTTGCGTGCAGCCGTATTCAGGGTTTGGGGGGGCAGCGGCGGCCACGACGACGGGCTGCGCGATGACGGCCACGCGCGGCAGGCGGGCGGCGCAGGCGTCGACGCAGGCCTGGGTCAGCGCGGCCAGCGCGGCGTAAAACGGCGTGTCGGCGCGTTGCACCACGCGCGCGGCAAAGTCGGGCAACCAGGCCAGCAGGTGCGTTTTCAGAAAGCGCGCGGCTTCTTTTTCCTGGCCGCTTTCGAGCAGCAGGGCCACAAAGCTGAGTTCGTGCGCGATGTGGTCTTCGGGCATCTGGCGCCAGTTGGCGATGTGCACGCCATGTTTGCGGTAGAACGCGCGCACGGCAAAGGTGGGCGCTTGCAGCATCAGGTGGTCTTCGTCGAGCCAGACGGATTCGTAGGGCGAGGCGCGCAGCGTGTGGTTCAGGTAGATGGCCGCGTAGTCGGCGGCCAGATCGTCCGCGGTGACGGGCAGCAGGCCTTCGATTTGCCCGGCGATGGCTTGCAGGGCTGCCGCCATGGCCGTTTTGGCTGGATGGCCGTCGGCCAGCAGCGACAGGCTTTGCGGGAAGCCGCTGGCATGCAGCGCTTGGAGCACTTGCGGGTCGCGCTCCTGGGCGTGCAGCCAGGCCAGGGCGCGCAAGTCCTCGGCGGCCAGTTGCCAGACGGCTTGTGGCACTGTTGTGGCAGGTGGCGCGGCGCTCGGGTGGTGCATGGGGTGTTTTCCGGGCAGGGTTTCAGGGCGCGGGAGATTCCGCCGGGGTGGTGGCCGCCGCTGCTGCTGCCGCTGGGGCGTCCACTTTGCCTTTTTCGTGCGGGATGAACACGATGGATGGGTTGGTGAGTTCCGGATTGGCCATGTTCCGCACTTGGCGCACGGGGGTGTCCTTGCCCTTGACCATGGCCTTGGTGTCCCACTGGCCGGCGCGCAGCGCGTCTATGGGGCCGATGTCGAGCACGCGCATCATGCAGGCCGATACGCAGTAGGGTTTGCGGCCCGATTCCAGTTCGTCGATGCACAGATTGCACTTTTTGACGGTGTTGTCCGTGGGGTCGTATTGCGGCGCGCCAAACGGGCAGGCCGCCTCGCAGCGCCGGCAGCCAATGCACAGGGTGCTGTCGATGTCGACCACGCCGTTGTCGGCGCGCTTCCAGATGGCGCCCGTCGGGCAAGTGGGCAGGCACGCGGGTTCGGCGCAGTGGTTGCATGACATGTTGATCTTGTAGGCAAACACTTCGGGAAAGCTGCCGCCTTCGATGTACATGACGCGGCGAAAGCGCGGGCCGGGCGGCAGGCCGTTTTTGTCCTTGCAGGCAATTTCGCAGGCGCGGCAGCCTATGCAGTCGACGTTGTTGTGGATAAAGCCCCATTGCTGCTGGGGCTTGACAGGCTCGTAGGTGGCGGCGTCGCGCCGCTCTTGCGCGTATTTCACGCGCGCCCTGGCGTCCACGCCCAGTTTGTTGATGACTTGTTTTTGCGTCATGTCCAATGCTCCTGCTGTCTCACATGTCGCGGCGGAAAACCGCTGAGCGGGCGACGGCCAGTTGATCCCATCCCGGACGGTGTGCCAGGTCGGTTTTCCGGATTTGCACCATGGCGTTGTTGTAGGCAAAAGCGCCCGCCGGGCTGGGGTTGTCCAGTGTCAGGAAGTCGGGGTTGCCTGCGCGATCAATGCCGTTTTCGTCCGGGTCCATCCAGGCGCCTTCGTAGAGTACGAGCACGCCGGGCAGGACGCGCTCGGTCACATAGGCGGGCACCACCACTTTGCCGCGGTCGTTCCAGATTTCCAAGGTGTCGCCGGTCTGGATGCCGAGTTTTTTGGCGTCGGCGGCGTTGATGGTGACTTCTTGCTCGTAGGTCTCGCGCAGCCACGGGATGTTGTTGAAGATCGAGTGCGTGCGCCAGCGCGGGTGCGGGCTGATCAGGTGGAAGGGGTAGGTTTTGGCGATTTCGTGGTTGAGCGACTCGAACGGCTCGATCCACTTGGGGATGTACGGAATTTCGTAGCCGAACTGGGTTTTGGTCCAGTCGGTGATGCCCGCCAGATAGGTGGAGAAGATTTCGATTTTGCCCGAGGCGGTTTCAAACGGAACGCCGTTGGCGATTTGCTCGCGGAAGGCCACGTGCGGCGTTTTGAATACAAACTTGTAGACGCCGCGCTTTTTGAATTCTTCCCACGACATGCGTACCTGCTGGTGGTGCTGCACGCTGCCTTCCCACCAGGCGCTCAGGTAGGCCTCGTCCACCGCGTCCGGGTTGTCAAAGTAGCTGCGGTCGGCGCGCGGGTTGTAGCGTTTGCCCAGCTCTTTCAGGCTTGGGTCGAGCGCCTCCAGCCGGTAGCACAGTTCGGTGAAGATCTGGAAATCGGTTTTGCTCTCGCCCAGCGGCTCGATGACCCGGGGCCGGTGGATGTAGTAGTGGCCCTTGTACCAGGGCAGCGCCGTGTCGTGGCGCTCGAAGTGCGTGGCAACGGGCAGCAGGTAGTCGGCCCAGATGCCCGATGGTGTGATGGTGGAGTCCATGCAGACCACGAGTTCGAGCTTTTCGATGGCCTGGATTTCCTTGTTGATGTTGGTGAGCTGGTTGAACCAGTCGCTGCCCTGCCAGAAGATGCCCTTGATGTTGGGAATCTTGCCATCCAGTTCGTCGCCGCGCGGCCACAGGCCGACTTCTTCGCGCTTGAGGTTCGGGTAGTTGAGCACGCAGTGCGCCCAGCGGTCGGACTTGATGGATGCCCACCAGAGGTTGGCGTTTTCGTCGTAGGGATAGGCCACGCTCTCGGCATGCCAGCCCTTGCCCACGCCTTCGGCGCAGCCGCCCAGGATGCCGATGTTGCCGGTCATCGCTTGCAGTGCGGCGGCCATGCGGTTGTATTGCTCGCCATAGCTGGCGCGGCCCGGCGCCCAGCTTGCCTTGAGCGCCGCCGGTTTGGTTTTGGCGTACATCTCGGCCAGCTTGCGGATGTCGTCCGCGCTGACGCCGCAGATTGCCGCGGCCCATTCGGGCGTTTTGGGCGTGCCGTCGTATTGGCCGAAGATGTAGTCCCTGAAGTTTTCTTTGCCTGCGTATTCTTCGGGCAGGGTGCCTGCGTCCATGCCGAGCACGAAGTTGTCGATGAACTGCTGGTCTTGCAAATCATTGGCAAAGATGTGGTGCGCCATGCCAGCCATCATGGCGGCGTCGGTGTTGGGCTTGATGGGAATCCACCAGGCGTCGTAGACGGCAGCCGAGTCGGTGTACTGCGGGTCGACCAGTACGAATTTGCAGCCGCGCTGCTTGGCCATGCGCATGTAATAGAACGTGTTGCCGCCGTGGAAGGTGTAGGCCGGGTTCCAGCCCCACATGATGATGAGCTTGCTGTGCGCAAAGGCGTCGTCCTCGTTGCCGTCCTGGATGGTGCCGAAGGTCATGCGGCTCGAAAAAGTGGTGGCCTGGTAGCTGGGCACGCTCCAGGAGTTGGTGCGGCAGCCAAACATGCCCAGAAAGCGCCCGAGCAGGCCCTCGATCTGGTCGCTCTTGTGCAGCACGCCGTAGCTGGCGCCCGCGTAGCTCTGGTCCAGCAGCGCCGTGGGGCCGTAGTCTTTTTTGAGCTGGGTCATTTTTTGCGCGATTTCATCAAGCGCCTGATCCCAGGTGATGCGTTTGAATTTGTGCTCGCCGCGCGCGCCCACGCGCTTCATGGGGTAGAGCAGGCGCTCGGGCGAGTACAGGCGCGAGCGGTACGAGCGCCCGCGCAGGCAGGCGCGCAGTTGCGGCTCGGCCTCGGTGTCCTTGCCGTACTGGCCGCCAGCCTGGTACGCGCCGTTGTCGGTGGACAGGCGCACGATCACATCGCCCTTCTTGTGCGCCACCAGAACGTGCCGCGAGCCGCAGTTGTGCGCGCACGAGGTGACCACGGTGCTGAGCTGGTCATCGGTGTAATAAGGCTCGTAGGCAAAGGCGCGTGCCTCTTTGGGCGGCAGGCCAACGCCCAGGCCAGCCAGCGAGGCCGCGCCAGCGGCGCCAATGCCGATGATTTTCAGGAAGTCGCGCCGCTTGTAGCCAGCGCCATGGCCGGCCAGCGTGTCATTGACGCTGGGGAACCGGCGCCGCGCCGGTGGATCAATGTTCTGTGGCAAATCGTTTTTCATTTCTTTTCATCCCCGGTCGTGGTGGCAATGAGGAAGCGGATTTCGGACTCGGTGGGACGGTCTTTGGCCCAGTCGGGCGTTGTGGACGTGTCCATGCCCGGCCACGGGTGGCGCGGATAGGGGAAATTGATGCGGTACCAGGCGCGTCCGCCATGGCAACCATAGCAAACGTCTCCGCCATTGGGTTTGGCGGCGGCCTCTTCGATGGCCTCGGCGTTGAGGTAGTTGACCTGGTGCCGGTTGGTGCGAAACACCGTGTGGCACATCAGGCAGTTGTTCTGGAACGAATCCTTGATTTTGGGCCAAGGCTCGGGCAGCGTCATGACGGGCCAGTTCATGGTGCCGTGGCAGCGCAGGCACATGGATTCGGCGCTGACCATCTTGCGCAGCGTTTGCTGGCCGGTGAAGGACGCGGAAGTGCCGGGCGCTTCATCGCGCGGGTCATTGCCCTGGTGGCAGGTGTTGCACTTCATGCGCATGAGCTGCCTGGCCAGCGGGGTTTCCAGATGGCGGCGGTGAAAAGTGTCTTGCGCGCCCTGGTAGGTGGAAAGCGCCTGGTACCAGGCCTTGGCGTCGGCGGCGGCGACTCCAGCAATCGACGTCTTGCGCACCGCGGGCTGGAGCACTTCGGCATGGCAGGCCAGACATTGCTGATCGCTCGCCTGTTCAATGGCTGGCTTGAAGTGGATGGGATCGTATCTGGCGGCGTGGTAGCTGACGGGCCTGGTCGCTACCGGGGCCGCGGCGCTTGCGGCACTCGCTGGCGCTGATGCCGCAGTGATCGACTCTGACGGGGCGCTGGCGCTGGCGTCGTCCGGCGCGTCGGAACAGGCCATGAGGGTGAGTGTGATAACCCAGGCGGCGGCCATCCATCCAAGCCGCGGGCAAAGCGTTCGAGCGTTCATGGCGTTGTTGTTGATTTGAAAAGACTCGTGGGAAGGGGGGAAACCGTCGGCCCGATACGGCATGGGCCGACAAGGCCCCAGGCCGCAAGACGGTCCGGGGCTTGAGGCATGGGGCTTATTTCTTTTCGCCCGACATGCCGGACATACCGCTCATGCCTTGCTGGCCTGACATCCCGGACATGCCACTCATGCCTTGTTGGCCTGACATCCCGGACATGCCGCTCATGCCTTGTTGGCCCGACATGCCGGACATACCGCTCATGCCCGACATGCCACTCATGCCTTGCTGGCTGTTGTTGGCAGAGGCTTTCTTGGCGGGCTTCTTGGCGGCCTTGGCCTTGTCACCTGACATGCCAGACATGCCACTCATACCTTGCTGGCCCGACATGCCGGACATACCGCTCATGCCTTGCTGACCCGACATGCCAGACATGCCGCTCATACCTTGCTGGCCTGACATGCCGCTCATACCTTGCTGACCCGTCATGCCGGACATCCCGCTCATGCCTTGCTGGCCCGACATGCCGGACATCCCGCTCATACCTTGCTGGCCTGACATGCCGGACATCCCGCTCATGCCTTGCTGACCCGACATGCCGGACATCCCGGACATGCCACTCATGCCTTGCTGCGCATCATCAGCGGCAGAAGCGGGCAGGGCCACAGCCATTGCGGCAGCCACAGCAGAGAGGCAGAGAACGTTGCGAACAGATTTCATGATTACTTTCCTTCAAACATGCTTGAGTTGAATATCGAGGCTTGCGCCTCCTGCCTTCCGGCAGCATCGCGCATCAGGCCGGATGGTCTGACGCCGATTCGGTGCGATCGATGGCGGCGGGCGGCGCCACGCGCCATCGGTCTGAATGGGTAAATACAGCAATGGCATGGCCGCCGCACTGCTCTTTTTGTCACTGGGCCGCGCTCGCTTGCGAAGCGGCAGCCGCTGCTGCGGTGGCGTCGTCGGTTGCAGCCGCCGCCGCGTCCAGTGTTGCGGGCGCGGGCGCGTCGTGCAATCCGCGCGGGTCGTAGGGAAAAGCCATGCCCGTGCGGCGCAAGGGCACAAACCAGTTGCCGGTGGCGGCAATCTCTGCCACGTTCCCGGGAACGGGCGCGCTGATGCCGCGCAAATCGTGCGCAAGCTGCTCCTGGGTGCGCGGCTGCTCGGCCACGCTTGGCGCGCTGGCCGGGCGCTCGTAGGGGCGCAGTCCGGCCACCGGCGGCGGCGCGCTCTGGGCACTGGCCAGCCCTGTGGCAAGCGCCGCCATGGCGATAAAAAGCCGTGGGGCTTTCGCAAAAGGCTTCTGAACTGCTGCTGTCATGTCTCGTCCATCGTGTCTTTGTTGTTCTGGAACCCGTACCGGCTCTCCATAGAGAGATAGCAACAAGCCTGCCATGTTCCGCGACCCGGGCTAACCCGCTGTTTTTGCTCATTTATTTTTTTCATATGCATATGTTGGTAACGCCATTTGTCAATGTGACGGGCCTTGGATGCGCCCGGTCTGTCAAATTGGCATGACAAAATGACAGAATGAAGACTTCCCAGCTTCGGGCAAGAGCGGGCAGGCAGCCTTTAGCGCAAAGCACCATCGTGTTGGCTGCGGTGCGGAAAAGGGGGCATGGATTGCCCAGCAGACAGCCCTTGGAATCAGCATTCAGTTGGCTGCGGTGCGGAAAAGGGGGGCATGGATTGCCACGCGCTCTGCGGCGCTCGCAATGACGAGAGAGCAAGGGTTGTCCACATTGCCCGGCACTCGCAATGGAGTATGCTTTTCTCTCACTCACAGGCAAAGCAGCAGTGCCCCTCGCCCCATTCCTCCCCAAAGGGGAGGGTCAAGAAGTGCCGCGCTTGTCCAAGGTGACGAAGGTGATGGTGATGAACGCGCTGCCGCCTGCCTTCCTCTCTCCCTCTAGAGGGAGAGAGTGCCCCTTGGGGAGAGGGTTGGGTGAGGGGACTCCCACGCAAAGCGCGGCGCTTGGGTCAGCGTTGCGCTCACCCTTGTATCTTCCCCTTGCTGCCCCAAACGGCTAAATTGCTGCTGTTTGAGCTGCCCGGCTGGATAGTTCGTTACACCCTTGGAACAGCGATGATTCCGCGAGAGAGCCAGGAGCG
>JAISNB010000171.1 GCA_031276435.1 Burkholderiaceae bacterium
CAGTACTCAATTTCCAGGCGCTGGCTTGGGCGTCGGTTTGGGGCGGATCGACGATCCGGCCTGTCCCGGTGTTTGTTGGGGTGGAACTCATTGCGGGTGATGTCCGTGCTGTTTTTGCCGCAGCGATGCTACATTGCGTGTGCGCGAGCGCAGCCCATTACAGCACGCAAATGCCGCGCGCTGCCCATTCAGCACACCCCCCCGGGCACCACACACAGGAGATGGCCGCCATGGCAACTGGCAAGCTGCTTTATCTGGACGATCTGACGGCGGGCCAGCGTTTCACCAGTGCCAAACTGACCGTGAGCGCGCAGGCCATCCGTGAATTTGCCGCGCAATACGATCCGCAGCCTTTTCATACCGACGAAGAGGCGGCGCGCCACAGCTTTTTTCAGGGTCTGGCCGCCAGCGGCTGGCACACGGCTGCCCTGACGATGCGCCTGGTTGTGGACAGTCTGCCCATTGGCGGCGGACTGGTGGGCGCGGGCACGGAGCTGAGCTGGCCGCAAGCCACTCGCCCGGGCGACGAGTTGCAGGTGGTCAGCACCGTCCTGGCCGTTGCGCCTTCCAAAAGCAAGCCCGATCGCGGCATCGTCACGCTGCAAAGCGATACCTTCAACCAGCGTGGCGAACTGTGCCAGCGTTGCACTTCCAAAATTGTGGTGTTCCGCAAGAAATCGGCGGACAACTGACGGCGCGCGCGGACGCCAGAGGCGCGCAGCCCGCGGGTGAGGCTGCGCGCGCAACCAGACCGGCGGCCCGCGCGTTGCCGCCGGCGGGCGGCATCTCAGCCCATGTGCAGGCCGCCGTTGCAGGCAAAGTCGGCGCCGGTGGCAAAGCTGGCGTCCTCGCTGGCCAGCCAGGCGACCAGCGAGCCAATTTCGTGCGGATAGCCCAGGCGCTTGACGGGGATGGTGGCCACGATTTTTTCGAGCACGTCGGGGCGGATGGCGCGCACCATGTCGGTACCGATGTAGCCGGGGCTGACGGTGTTGACCGTGATGCCCTTGCCCGCCAGTTCCTGCGCCAGCGCCATGGTAAAGCCGTGCATGCCAGCCTTGGCAGCCGAATAGTTGGTCTGCCCGGCCTGACCCTTGGCGCCGTTGACCGAACTGATCTGGATGATGCGGCCCCAGCCTTTTTCGAGCATGTCGGGAATGACCTGCTTGGTCACGTTGAACATGGAGTTGAGGTTGGTGTCGATCACCGCGTCCCAGTCCTCGCGCGTCATTTTGAGGAACATGCGATCGCGCGTGATGCCCGCGTTGTTGACCAGCACGTCAATCGGCCCGTGCTCGGAGCGGGCGGCCACAAACGCTTCTTGCGTGGATTGCCAGTCGGCCACGTTACCAACGCTCGGGTAGAACACAAAGCCTTGCGCTTTCTGCTCGTCCAGCCATTTCTTGCAGTCCCGCGTCGGGCCGCAACCGGCTATGACCTTGAAGCCTTCCTTGTGCAGGCGCTGGCAAATGGCTGTGCCAATGCCGCCCATGCCGCCTGTGACGTAGGCGATTTTCTGACTCATTTTTGTCTCCTTTTAGTGGTTGTTGAAAGTTCGTCGTTTACGGTGTGTGTGTCTTTGCTGGGGTTTGTTCAGTGTTCTCCTTGGGTTGAAAAGCCGTTGCCAATTGCGGCGCGCGCCAGCCGATGTGCTGGAGACAGCGCGCGCGCTCCAGAAAAATCACGGGGCCTCATGCCCCAAAAGCCAAGTCAGAGCTTGACTTTCACGTAGCGGCCCGGCGCTGGCTCTATGGCTGTGTAACCGGCGCGCGCCTTGCCATACGTCTGGGGCGCGGCGATTTGCTTGCCGCCATGTCCCTTGAGCCAGACTGCCCAATCAGACCACCAGCTACCGGGGATTTCCCTGGCGCCGTCAATCCAGTCTTGCAGGCTGGCGGGCAGCTTGCCGTCAGCGCGCAGCCAATGGCTGCGCTTGTTGGCCGCTGGCGGATTGATGACGCCCGCGATGTGCCCGGACGCGCCCATGACAAAGCGTTTCTTGCCCGGCAGCGTTTGCGTGCTGGCGTAGGCGCTGTCGATGGGAACGATGTGGTCTTCGCGCGAGCCGTAGATGTACAGCGGTAAACTGACGCCGAGCTTGCGCAAATCGATTTTTTGCCCGCACACCGTGAGCTTGCCCGGCTTGATGAGGTTGTTTTCGAGGTAGGTGTTGCGCAAATACCAGGCGTAGAACGGTCCGGGCAGGTTGGTGGAATCGCTGTTCCAGTACAGCAGATCGAACGGCGGCGGCGTCTGCCCCTTCAGGTAGTTGCCCACCACGTAATTCCAGACCAGCTCGTTGGGGCGCAGCATGCTGAAGGTGGAGGCCATCTCCTTGCCATTGAGCAGGCCGCACTGGCCCATCGTCAGCTCGCGCGATGCGACCACGCTCTCGTCGATGAAAACATCCAGGATGCCCACATTGGAAAAGTCGATCAGCGTGGTCAGCAGCGTGACGCTGGCAGCCGGATGCACACCGCGCCCGGCCAGCACGGCCAGGGCCGTGGTCAGGATGGTGCCGCCCACGCAAAAGCCCAGCGTGTTGATTTGTTCAGCGCCGGTAATGTCCTGCACCACGCTGATGGCCTTGATGGCCGCCTCTTCAATGTAGTCGTCCCAGGTCTTGGCAGCCAGCGACTGGTCGGGGTTGCGCCAGCTCACCACAAAGGTGCGCTGGCCCTGACTGACGGCATAGCGGATGAAGGAGTTTTCAGGCTGCAAGTCGAGGATGTAGAACTTGTTGATGCAAGGCGGCACCAGCAGCAGTGGCCGCTCGTACACCTTGGCCGTCAGCGGCTTGTATTCGAGCAACTGGAACAGTTCGTTTTCATACACCACGGCGCCCTCGGTGGTGGCCACGTTGCGGCCCACCTCGAACAGGCTTTCGTCGGTCATCGACATGTGGCCCTGGCGCAGATCGTGCAGCATGTTCTTGATGCCGTTGATCAGGCTTTCGCCCTGGGTGTCGATGGCCAGTTTCTGCGCTTCGGGGTTGAGGGCCAGGAAATTGCTGGGCGCAGTGGCCGCGACCCACTGCTCCACGGCAAAGCAGATGCGGCTCTTGGTCTTTGCGTCGGCCTGCACGGCATCGGCCATGGCCATCAGCGTGCGGGCGTTGAGCAAATACACCGCCGCGGCAAAAGCGGAAATCGGGTTTTGCTTCCAGGCCTCGCCCTTGAAGCGCCGGTCCTGGAAACTGGGCGCGCCTTGCAGGCACTGGTTCCACAACTGGACGGCTTCCTGCACGTAATCCTGCTGCAACTTGAGCAGCGTTTTTTCCGGAATGTGGGGTACGCTGCCATGCGCCGCGACCGGGCCGCCAGTGCCCAAATTTCCAGCGGCCTTTTCCTGGAACGCCTGCAACGTCTGCGCCCAGTTTTTCGCAAAGCCTTGTTCCAGCAGCCATGGACTCGTGAACATTTGCATGCCTGCCTGCGGCCAGCCCGGCAGGCCCGGAAAAGAAAAGCCCGTGGTCGATTCCTGGTTCATCTCTCTGTCTCCTTTTCAGGGGTAAATCATATGCATCCGGCTTCGCCCGGTTTCACGGCGAAACACACACAATATACGCTGACAGGCCCGCCTCTGGAAAGCCCTCGCGCTCAAGGGCCGCGCAACCAGACGCACGCGGCCATGCGCCCCGTGCCGCCCAGGCGCGCCTGATCGCGCCGGAAAGAAAAGAAACGCGCCGGATTGCCAAGCGTGCACCAATCGGCTGCGCCGGTGTTGCCAAATACCTGCCCGATGCCCATTTGCGCCAGGCACAGGCGCGCCAGCGCGGGCAGATCGGCCAGGTATTTCTGCGCTTGCGGCAAGGCCGTAAAACACGATTGCGCGCCAGCGAGCCGCGCCACAAAGGCCGCGCGCACTTCAGCGCCCACTTCAAAAGCCGCCGCGCCAATGCACGGGCCGAGCCAGACCAGGGTTTGCGCGGCAACCTCTTGCCGCCGCGCGCGCACGCTACCGCTCTGGCTTTGTGCCAGGGCGAAAAAGCGCGCAAAAGTGTTTTCCAGCACGCCCGCGGCCAAGCCGCGCCAGCCCGCGTGGGCAGCGGCCACGACGGGCAGCGCGCGGTGCGCGAACAGCACCGGCAGGCAATCGGCCACCATGACGGTGCAGGCCAGTGCTGGCGTTTGCGTGACGGCGGCATCGGCGCACGCGCCATCGCGCGTGGACGGCTCCAGCGTTTGCACGGCAACGCCATGCATTTGTTGCAGATAAACCGGGCGCGCGGCCAGGGTCGCGGCCAACAGCGCGCGGTTGCGCGCCACGTGCGCGGTGGCGTCGCCCACGTGGTCGCCCAGATTGAGGTGATCGAACGGCGCTTTGGAAAAACCGCCCGCGCGTGTGGTGAACACGGAGCGCACCTGTGGCGGCGCGGGCCAGTCGGGCGTCATCCAGATGGTGCCAGCGGCTGCGGGAAAGCGTGTCGAGTGCATTGAAAGTCCGCCCCAGAACGCAAGTGCTGGGGCGCGCGCGTGCGCGCAGCCTGCATTCATGCCGCCTTGTGTCGGCAACGGGATGCCAAAGAAAAACGCCGGGCGATCAACCCGGCGCCTTGCCTGGCAAGCGACTTACCTGAAGCCGGAATAGTCGGCCAGGAAGATTTCGACGCGGCGGTTTTGCGCGCGGCCATATTCCGTGGCGTTGCTGGCCACCGGCTCGCGCGAGCCGCGGCCATCGGTGCGGATGCGCCTTGAATCCACGCCCCGCGTGGTGATGTAGTCGCGCACGCTGTTGGCGCGCGCATACGACAGCGGGTCGTTGATGGCGTCCGAGCCTGTGGAATCGGTGTGTCCCACAATGGTGATTTGCATGTTGGGCTGCTGGCCCAGACCCGAGGCAAACTGGTCCAGAATGGGACGCAGGTTGTAATTGATGTCCGCGCGGCCCGTGGCAAACGAGACGTCGCTCGGCACTTCGAGCTTGAGCTGGTTGTCGCTGGTCTGCGTCACTCTCACGCCCGTACCGATGGTGGCCCGTTCCATCTCGGCCTTTTTGTTTTCCATGTACTTGGACCAGGCGTAGCCGCCCAGCGCGCCCAGGCCAGCGCCAATGACAGCGCCCTTGCCATCGCCAATCAGCCCGCCAGCCAGGCCGCCCACGCCAGCGCCTATGGCTGTGCCGCGCTGGGTTTCGGTCATGTTGGCGCAGCCGCCAAGCACGGTGGCCGCGGCCACGGCGCTTATGCCCCACAAGCGGCAGTATGCAGTCACACTTTTCATCTTGAAAACTCCCTCTTCTTGCTTCGGTTTGCAATATTGCGGATTCAACCGGGCGCATATTAGCAGTCTTTCATGCAACCGGCGCGAAGCGGCGCGTGCGCTGCCCGGTGGGCCATACCCTAAACTGGCACACCTATGTCGAGGCAATCCATTCAGCACTGCCGCGCGTGTGGCGCGCCGGTGGTCTACCGCGTTCCGGACGATGGCGACACCCGCGCGCGCGCCGTCTGCACGGCATGCGCGACCATTCACTACGAAAACCCGCTGATCGTGGTGGGCACGGTGCCCTATCTGGGCGATCGCGTGCTGCTGTGCAAGCGCGCCATCGAGCCGGGCCTGGGGTGCTGGACCTTGCCCGCCGGTTTCATGGAAATGGACGAAAGCCTGCGCGAAGGGGCCGCGCGCGAAACCGCCGAAGAAGCGGGCGCGCAAATCCGCATGGGCCAGTTGTTCACCTGCCTGAGCGTGCCCCGCGTGGGGCAGGTGCACTTCTACTTCCTGGCCCAAATGCTGGACACGCGCCTGGCGCCCGGCCCGGAAACGCTGCAAGCGCGGCTGTTTGCCGAGGCCGAAATCGCCTGGGACGATCTGGCCTTTTCCACCGTGCGCGAAACCCTGCGCCTGTTCTTTGCCGACCGCCGCGCTGGCGGCGGCTTTGGCCTGCACGAGCTGAGCCTGGCCTGAAGCACCGATGTCCCATCACCGCCACCGTCGTCGCAACAGCCTGCCGGTGCTCCTGCCCGGGCAGGCTTTTCCGAGCGTCGATCAGGCCATGGGGCCAGCCTCGCCCGCCCCCGGCCTGCTGGCCGCTGGCGGCTGCCTGGACGTGCCCACACTGACTGCCGCCTACGCGCAAACCATCTTCCCCTGGTTCAACGCGGGCGAACCCATCTTGTGGTGGAGTCCCGATCCGCGCATGGTGCTGGCGGTGCAAGACTTCCGGCTGCACCGCTCGCTGCGCAAGCGCTTGCGGCGCTTCCAGAACGACCCGGCCTGCGCCATTCGCATCGACAGCGATTTCGAGCGCGTCATCCGCGCCTGCTCCGAGGCGCCCCGCTCCGGACAATCGGGCACCTGGATTGGCCAGGACATGATCGCCGCCTACCTGGATCTGCACGCCGCAGGCCACGCGCACAGTGTGGAAACCTGGGCGGGCGGCCAGCTTGTGGCGGGCCTGTACTGCGTCAGCGTGGGCCGCGCCGTATTTGGCGAATCCATGTTCACCCGTGTTGCCGATGGCTCCAAAATCGCCATCGCCGCGCTGGTGGCCTTTTGCCGCGCGCACGGCCTGCCCCTGATCGACTGCCAGCAGCGCACACCGCATCTGGCCTCGCTGGGCGCGCGCGAAATACCCCGCCAGCAATTTCTTGACCAGGTGACCGCGCTCAGCGCCCAACCCGCCCCCGCGTCGTGGCAATTCCAGCCCGTATACTGGAACGCATTGATGCCTTCGCCGCTCTCCTACGCCCAAGTTGACGCACCTTAAGGACCTCCCGCTCCAGGCGTTGCAGTTCTACGCCACCGCCCCCTATCTTTGCAGCTACCTGCCGGGGCGCTTGGCGCGCTCGCAAGTGGCCGCCCCCAGCCGCCTCATCAGCAACCAGACCTATTCCCAACTGGTGCAAAAAGGCTTCCGCCGCAGCGGACTTTTTACCTACCGCCCCTACTGCGATGGTTGCGCCGCCTGCGTGCCCATCCGCATCCGCGCCCTGCAATTTGCCCCCAACCGCAGCCAGCGGCGCGCCATGCGCCAGCACCATGCCTTGCAAAGCCGCGTCCTCCGTCTGGAAATGGCGCCCGAGCACTACGCGCTCTACCTGCGCTACCAAACCGCGCGCCACAGCGGTGGCGGCATGGACAACGACAGCGTAGACCAATACACGCAATTCCTGCTGCAAAGCCACGTCAACTCGCGCCTGGTGGAATTCCGTGAACCCGACGGCAGCGGCGGCGCGCTGCGCATCGTATCCATCATCGACATCCTCGACGACGGCTTTTCAGCCGTCTACACCTTCTACGACCCGGATCCCCGCGCCAGCTACGGCACCTATGCCATTTGCTGGCAACTCGCGCAAGCCGCACAATTGGGCCTGCCCTACGTGTACTTGGGCTACTGGATCCAGGGCAGCCCCAAAATGGCCTACAAGGCGCGTTTTCAACCCCTCGAACTGTTGACCCCCGGCGGCTGGACGGAGCCGCGCGGCCCCTTGTCTCCGCCTTGCGAAAACGGCTGCTGTCCCCGAGCCGCCGCGTCGCCAGACCCCCTGGCATGAAACCCATCCCTTCAGCAAACACCTCTTCAATGCGCAAATCAGAAACCCGGACCACCCCCGCCATCCAGGTGCTGGAACGAATGTTTTCCCTCATGGACGCGCTCGCCTCGCACGAAGAGGCCATGACACTCAAAGACCTGAGCGCGGCCACCGGCCTGCACCCATCCACCGCGCACCGCATCCTCAACGACCTGGCCTGCGGCCGCTTTGTCGATCGGCCCGAAGCTGGCTGCTACCGCCTGGGCATGCGCCTGCTGGAACTGGGCAACATGGTCAAGGCACGCCTGAGCGTGCGCGACGCCGCGCTGGAACCCATGCGCCAACTGCACCGCCTCATCCAGCAGCCGGTCAACCTGAGCGTGCGCCAGGGCGACGAAATCGTCTACATCGAGCGCAGCTACAGCGAACGCTCAGGCATGCAAGTGGTGCGCGCCATTGGCGGGCGAGCGCCGCTGCACCTGACCTCCACGGGCAAACTTTTCCTGGCTGGCGACGACACGGCGCGCGTGCGCGCCTACGCCGCCCGCACCGGCCTGCCCGGCCAAACGCGCAACAGCATCACCCAACTGTCCGCACTGGAACGCGAACTGGTACAGGCGCGCCAAACCGGCGTGGCGCGCGACAATGAAGAACTTGAAACCGGCGTGCGCTGCATTGCCGCCGGCATCTACGACGACCAGGACAAACTGGTGGCCGGACTCTCCATCTCCACCCCGGCTGACCGCATGGGCGAAAACTGGATGAACAAACTCAAAGCCACGGCCAACCTGATCTCGGCCGCGCTGGGCAACGCCCGCGC
>JAISNB010000182.1 GCA_031276435.1 Burkholderiaceae bacterium
TCACTGACTTGCGTGCGGATGGTGTAGTCTTTGTATGCCGGCAGAGCCAAGGCAGCCAGAATACCGATAATGGCCACGACGATCATCAATTCGATCAGCGTGAAACCTTTTTGAACTGCTTTCATTTGATTTACCTCTCTATGAAAAAGCTGTTGAACACTTGCTTTGGGGGACACAACCCGTGCGTCGCCTCGGTCAGAGAGGATGCATGCGCCGTGCCAAGTGCGTCGGCTCGCAGTTTTTTGCCAACTATGTCTCAAATTCAGCGCCCTTTCCCTCTGAAAAGAACAAATTTTGTCAGCCTGGCCAGACAGCGGCTGCAAAAAATTGTCACTCGCTTCCTTGGTGCGTGGGGTTGCGCTGCGGTAGCGGCCAACTCTTGACTCATGTTGTGTGTTCATGCCCTTGCAAGCCGCGCGGCAGGCGGTGGCAAGAAGCGGCGGCTGTGTGGCGAGCAGCAAGGCGCGGTGCGGCATTGGAGCGCGGGCGGCTGCGACCGATCAAATCTCGAACACATGCCCGGCAGAGAGCCAGTGGATGTCGTGCGGCTCGCCGCGCGCCAGGCCCCGGTTGAGGCTGGCAACTTCGCGCATGATGGTCTGGGTTTCAGCCGGTTTGGTGTGGGTGATGTAGATGGGGTAGCGCGCGTTGGGCCGGATGTTGTCCAGTTCGGTCACCAGGGTTTGCGGCGAGAGGTGTCTGGCAAGGACGGCCTGCTCTCGCTCGTGGCTGGAGAAGGCGGTTTCGATGACCAGTGCACCCACATCGAGCTGGTTGACGCGCGTCCAGAAGTCCGGGTTTTTCTCGGTATCGCCCGAGAAAACCCACCACGGCGCGCCCGGGGCCGGGCCTTGCAGCGCGTAGCCGCAGGCGGCGACGGTGTGGTTGGCGGGCAGCGCCTCGATGGTGCGGCCGCCAATGTGTCGGCGCTCGCCCACATTGACGGTGTACAGGCTGGCGATGGGCGCGTCGGCCGAGGGCAGGCGCAAGAAGTTGGGCCAGATGACGTCGTTGAAGATGTGCTCGTGCAGGGCGCGCAAGGTGGCAGGCAGGGCGTGCACGCGCAGGGGCCGCCCGGCGCGCATGGGAGCCACGGTGTCGAGCAGCAGGGGCAGGCAGGCGATGTGATCCAGGTGCGCGTGGGTCAGCCATACGTCGTCTATGCGCAGCATTTCTTCGCGCGTGAGGTCGCCCACGCCCGTGCCCGCGTCGATCAGCATGTCGTGATCGACCAGGAACGCGGTGGTTTTGCAGCCACGGGCAATGGCCCCGGAGCATCCCAGTACACGCACGCGCATATGAAAAAACGGCTGTGGCCCTTTCGCGGCCCCGAAAAACCCCTGACCCGCAAACCTCCAGGAACCTGTTGCGTGCTTTTCCGGAGATTGCGTTGCAACGCCGCGCCATGGGTTTGCGGCCCATGCCAGCGGCAGCTTCTAGCACGCCCGGTTGCCGCGTTTCAACGTGGCCCGGTGCGCTGCGTTTTGCGCCTTGCCCCTTCCGGCAAGGGCGTTTGCGCGGATTCCAAAAAATACGAGGACGACAGGTTCTTTGAGGGACTTTGGCCGATCGGGGCGCTGCAAGAAAAGCAACCCTTTCGGCTCATTCAGTGTACCGCAGCGGTGGCGTCCCACCTGGTTCGGGGGTAGGTTCTACCCGCTTGGCGTATGCGCTGTAAAGGGGGAATTCGGGGTTGATTTTCTGGAGTTCGTCCAGCAGCGCGCGGCAGGTGGTCAGGTCGGCATTGCGCCACGCGGTCAGGGCGCGTTGCCACAGTTGCAGTTCGGCTTGCAGCGGCTCTGGCGCAACGTTGCCAGGCCGGGCGCGCAAGGTGTAGATGCGCTCAGCCTGGTGGCGCCCCTTGACGCGCACGCAGTCCAGTTCTTGCCAGAGCAGGTCGCCGGTTTGCCCGGGCACGGCTTCGCCAGCGATGATGGGCACGCCATAGGTTGTCGACAGCCCTTGCAGGCGCGCGGCCAGGTTGACCGCATCGCCCAGTACGGTGTAGGCGCGGCGCATGTCAGAACCCATGTCGCCCACCGACATGACGCCCGTGTTGACGCCAATGCCCACGCGGATGGGCGCTGCCAGGCCGCTGCGGGCGTGCTCGCGGTTGAAGTCGTCCATGGCCTGCTGCATGTCCCAGGCGGCGCGCATGGCGCGCCGCGCGTGGTCTGGCGTGGGCATGGGCGCACCCCAGAAAGCCATCACGCAATCGCCCATGTATTTGTCGATGGTGCCCTGGTGCGCGCGAATCACGCGCGTCAGCCGCGTCAGCACGGTGTTGAGCAGGGTTTGCACTTCCATGGGCGTCATGCTCTCGGACAGTTGGGTAAAGCCGCGCATGTCACAAAACAGCACCGTCAGTTCAGCCGATTGCGCCTTGAGGCTGTAGCGTTCGGGGTTTTTGAGCATTTCGTCCACCAGTTCCGGCGGGACGTAAGTGCCAAAAATGTGCGCCAGCTCGCGCTTGGCGCTGCTTTCCGAGAAATAGCCGCTGATGACGTTGAAGGCCACGGCCATCACGGTCAGGGCCAGAGCGCCCGCCAGCGGCAGCACCAGTTGCGCCTGGAGGTACAGCCCCGTGTTGAGCGCCACCAGCGCGCCCGCCATGCCCAGCCCGAGCAGCAAGGCGCCCAGCACGGACAGGGCAGGCAGCGCCAGCGCAAGCACCAGCCCGGCCACGGTCAGGATCAGCACATCGATTCCGCGCGCGTAGTCCGGGCGCTCGGGCACGCGCCCGTCCAGAATGCCGGAGATGAGGTTGGCGTGCACTTCCACACCGGGGAAGACCTCGCTGACCGGGGTGGCGCGCAAATCCATCAGGCCCGGCGCGGTAAAGCCGAGCAGGGCGATCTTGCCCGCCAGTGCGCGCTCTGGCAGCGCGCCGCTGAGCACGTCAGCCGCCGGGATGTACTGAAACGATCCGCCCTGCGGCCCGCCGGGGCCGCGGTAGGGCACCAGCGCCGTGCCCGCAGCGTCGATGGGGATGCGCAACGCTTGCTGCCGCGCGCCGTCGCCGCCTGTGGCGGCGTGGACTGAAATGGCCGTCAGCACGCTGCCGCCCGCGCCATCTGGCGCGATTTGCAGGCGCACGGCTGCCGCGCCGCGCGCCTGGCGCAAGCTGGCCAGCGCCAGCGATTCGTACAGCGCACCATCAAAACGCGCCAGCAGGGGGAGCGAGCGGATGACGCCATCAGAATCGGCCACGGCATTGAAAAACCCCGCCGCCTGCGCGGCGCTGGTCAGCAACGGCAGATTGGCGCCATAGCCGTCCCAGTTCAAAAAGCGCGCCGATTCCGGCCCTGCGGGCGCAAGGGCTGGCGGCAGTTGACCATGGCGGCGGCCATTGCGGTCGCCCGTGAAGTAGTAGCCCAGAACCACGGGCCGCTGGCGCAGCGCGCGCGCCAGAACCGGATCGGCATCCAGCGCGGCACTGTGGCGTTGCAGCCATTTCGCCACCGCCGCGCTGCCGTGCTCCGGGCTGCTGGCCAGGCGCTGCAAGGCCAGCAGGGCGCGCTGGTCGGACTCGGCAAACAGCGCGTCCAGCCCCAGGGCGGCCACTTGCTGGCGCCCGGTCAATTCCTCAATCAGATCGGCCAGCCGGTCGCGGCTCCAGGGCCACTGGCCCAGGCGCGCCAGACTGGATTCGTCCACATCGATGATGACGATGCGCTCGTCCATCTGCCTGGGCATCGTCAGCAACAGGCGCGCGTCGTAGATGGCCTGATCCAGACTGGACAGCACGGGCAGTTGCAGCCAGCCCGCCGCGTGCGCCAGCGCCAGCACAACCAGCACTCCGGTGCCCACCATGCGCGGCGCGCGGCGGCGCAGGGCGCTGCCGCGCCAGGCCAGCGCGGCGCGGGCAAGCAGGCGCGGCGGCAAATTCAAGTTTCGAGGAATTCCAGATAAATGGCGCCAACGGCAATCCGGTCGCGGTTTTTCAGCCGGATGGGGCCAGCCTCGACCGATACGCCATTGACCGTGGGTGCAATGCCGCCTTCGACCATCGACAAATCAAATCCGCCGCTGGCGTGGCGCGTGATGACGGCCACCGAAACGCCCGGTTTGCCCACGGTGGTGACGGGTTTGGTCAGCGCGGCGGTGCGGCCCGCCGTTGGGCCGTTGACCACGCGGATGCGCGGCGACGGCAGCGGCGGCGCCGCGCGGTCAGTCTCCAGCGCGGGCCGCGCGGAATTGGGTACGGTATTGCCCAGGCCGGAGATCCAGCCCGGAAAGGCGCTGGTGCCGCCCGCCAGATCGTGGTAGCGGATCTGGTGGTTGCCGATGGTGATGACGTCATCGTGCTGCAAGACATGTTTCTTGACGGCCAGGGTGTTGACGTATGTGCCGTTGGTGCTGCCCATGTCTTCGAGCGTGACCTGGGCGCCGCGCATCATGAATGCGGCGTGCGTGCCGCTGACGGTCCGGCTGTCGAGCACGATGTCGTTGTGCGCCTTGCGCCCCACCGTGGTTCTGTCTTTGGTGAGCCGCACTTCCTTGACAATGATGTCGTCAACGGACACGATCAGTTTGGGCATATTCCTGCATCTCCTGAGACACTGCTTCTGGCACGAGGCACCGGGTAACAAGACGCTTGCTTCATGACACCGCTTTGTGCGCGCGCGCAAGGCTCCAGGCGCCCGGCGCGCCCTCGCTGGCCGCGATCAGGGCCACCGAGATGTTGTCGCGCCCGCCACGCGCGTTGGCCAGTTCGATCAGCGCGCTGGCCTGGCGCGGCAAATCGCCGTCCTCTTTTTGCAATGCATCCAGAATGTCGGCGTCCGAGAGCATGTCGGTCAACCCGTCCGAACACAGCAGGTAGAGATCGCCCGGCCAGGCCTGCAACTCTTTGACTTCAAGCTCGACGGCGTATTCCACGCCCATGGCGCGGGTAATCAGGTTGCGCTGCATGGTGGCCGCTTCTTCGGGGGTAATCAGCCCCATGTCAAGCTGCTCTTGCAGCACAGAGTGATCGCGCGTCAACTGCGTGAGCGTGCCGTCGCGCAACCGGTAAGCGCGCGAATCGCCCACATGGCCAATGAGCATGCGCTCGCCAAACTGCATGAGCATGACCAGCGTGGTTCCCATGCCTTCATAGGCGCTGTGCATGCAGGCGGCTTCAAAAATGGCCTGGTTGGCCACGTTCACGTTCTCTTTCATGGCGTGCAGCGCGTCGCCCGGCAGAACCATGCCGCCGGTTTGCTGCAACCAGCGCGCCATTTCGCTGGTGACCAGATTGACCGCCAGCGCGCTGGCGACCTCGCCCGCGTTGTAGCCACCCATGCCATCGGCCAGAACCGCAATGCCATGGGCCGCGTCGACCCCGATGGCGTCTTCGTTGTTTTCGCGGACCTGGCCCACGTGGGTCAGCGTGAAATACTCATACTTCATTGGCACTCGTCGGTTGAGATTCGTGTGTGTACTTCATACGCAAAATGCCGTGCTGCCCGAAAACCGGCTCCAGGCGCAGCTTTTCTTGCGTTGCTTGCTCCCTTGTGGCATCCCGGGGGAGAGACTTACGCCCACTCTCTTGCGACGCGCGCGGCAACTGCCCGCGAACTTTGCATTGAATTGGCACAACCCGCATATCCGGTTTGTTGGCGCGCCGGGGTAAGCAAGGGGCGCAAAAAGCCACCCTTGGAAAGAACAATCCCCGCCTTGGCTGTCGTTGACCAAGGCGGGGATTTTACTACTAAAGGCAACGGTTTGACTGGCCGATTACAGCAGGGCCTTGAGCAGTTTGCCCATCTCTGAGGGGTCGCGCGTGATTTTGAAACCGCACTCTTCCATGATGGCCAGCTTGGCGTCGGCGGTGTCCGCGCCGCCGGAAATCAGCGCGCCGGCATGGCCCATGCGCTTGCCCGCGGGCGCCGTGACGCCAGCGATGAAGCCGACCACGGGTTTTTTCATGTGCGCCTTGCACCAGCGGGCCGCATCGGCCTCGTCGGGGCCGCCGATCTCGCCGATCATGATGACCGCGTCGGTGTCCGGATCGTCGTTGAAGGCCTGCATCACGTCGATGTGCTTGAGGCCGTTGATCGGGTCGCCCCCGATGCCCACGGCGCTGGACTGGCCGATGCCCAGCTCGGTCAGTTGCGCCACCGCCTCGTAGGTAAGCGTGCCCGAGCGGCTGACCACGCCCACGCGCCCCTTCTTGTGGATGTGGCCGGGCATGATGCCGATCTTGATTTCATCGGGCGTGATGATGCCCGGGCAGTTGGGGCCAAGCAGCAGCGTTTTCTTGCCGCCAGCGGCCTGCCTGGCCTTCATTTTGTTGCGCACTTCGAGCATGTCGCGGATCGGAATGCCTTCGGTGATGCAGATCACAAAGTCCAGATCGGCGTCCACCGCTTCCCAGATGGCCGCAGCCGCGCCCGCGGGCGGCACGTAGATCACGCTGCACGTGGCGCCCGTTTGCCGGGCGGCTTCTTTCACCGTGGCGTAGATGGGAATGTCAAAAATGGACTCGCCCGCTTTCTTGGGGTTTACACCGGCGACAAAGCAATGCTTGCCGTTGGCGTATTCCTGGCACTTTTCGGTGTGGAACTGGCCGGTCTTGCCGGTAATGCCCTGGGTGATGACTTTGGTGTTTTTGTTGATGTAAATCGACATGGCTGCAACTCCTTACTTGACCGCGGCCACGACTTTTTGCGCCGCTTCGGCCATGGTGTCGGCGCTGATGATGGGCAGGCCCGATTCGGCCAGCAATTTCTTGCCCAGTTCTTCGTTGGTGCCTTTCATGCGCACCACCAGCGGCACCGTCAGGTTGACCGTCCGGCACGCGGTCACAATGCCAGTGGCAATGGTGTCGCAGCGCATGATGCCGCCAAAGATGTTGACCAGAATGGCCTTGACCTTGGGGTTCTTGAGCATGATTTTGAAGGCTTCGGTCACTTTCTCGGGCGTGGCGCCGCCGCCCACATCCAGGAAGTTGGCTGGCTCGGCGCCAAAGAGCTTGATGGTGTCCATGGTTGCCATGGCCAGGCCCGCGCCGTTGACCAGGCAGCCGATGTTGCCGTCCAGGCTGATGTAGGCCAGATCGAAGCGCGAGGCCTCGATTTCAGCCGGGTCTTCCTCGTCCAGATCGCGCAGGGCCACCACATCGGGGTGGCGAAACAGCGCGTTGGAGTCGAAATTGAATTTGGCGTCCAGCGCAATGATGTTGCCCTTGCTGTCGCGGTTGAGCGGATTGATTTCCACCAGCGACGCATCGGTCTCCATGTAGCACTTGTAGAGCTTTTTGCACACGTCGACGAACTGCACCTCGGAATCGGCGGGCAGGCTGATGCCCCTGGCCAGTTCCTTGCCCTGCGCGTCGGTGAAACCGACCAGCGGATCGACGAAGACCTTGACGATCTTCTCGGGCGTGCTGTGCGCCACTTCCTCAATGTCCATGCCGCCTTCGCTGGATGCAATGAAGGCCACCTTCTGCGTGGCCCGGTCGGTCACCACGGAGATGTAGTACTCCTTCTGGATGTCGGCGCCCTCTTCAATGTAGAGCCGCCGCACTTTCTGGCCCTGCGGGCCGGTCTGGTGCGTCACCAGTTGCATGCCCAGAATCTGGCCAGCCAGATCCTTGAGCTGATCGATGGACTTGGCCACCTTCACGCCGCCGCCCTTGCCGCGTCCGCCAGCGTGAATCTGGGCCTTGACCACCCAGACCGGACCGCCCAGTTTCTGGGCCGCCTCGACTGCCTCTTGAACCGTGAATGCAGGGATGCCGCGCGGCACAGGCACGCCAAAGCTGCGCAGTATCTCCTTGCCTTGATACTCGTGAATCTTCATGGAGACCTTTGGAGAAGTTGTAACGTTTGTGGAGCTTGTTGGCGCGTTTGCGGCCAACCTGCCTGACCAGAGACTTCAGCCAGACGTGCGACGCGGCGCAATAAAAACACTGCACACGCGGCGCAAATGTATCATGGCGCGCTGGGACGCACACCCGGCCTGCTTGAGCGAAACTTACACCGCCCCTTCCCGCCACGCGCTGGCAACCGGCTTTTTTGCCCCCCTGAGAAACCATGACCCGAGTATTCATTGATGGCGAAGCCGGCACCACCGGCCTGCAAATCAGCCAACGCTTGCAACAGTTGGCGCAAATCACGCTGCTTGGCATCGACCCGGCCATGCGCAAGAATCCGGCGGCCAAAAGCGCCTTGCTGGCCCAGGCCGATCTGGTCATCCTCTGCCTGCACGACGATGCCGCGCGCGAAACCGTGGCGCTGATCGATGGCCTTGGCAGCAGCAGCGGCCAGACGCCGCCACGCATCATCGACGCCTCCACCGCCCACCGCACCGCGCCCGGATGGGTCTACGGCTTTCCCGAACTGGCCGCAGGCCAGGCGCAAGCCGTGCGCGGCGCGGCGCGCGTAGCCAACCCCGGCTGCTACGCCACCGGGGCCATCGCACTCATCCGGCCCTTGGTGGATGCTGGATGGATCGCGCCCGACACCCCGCTTGCCCTGCCCGCAATCAGCGGCTACTCCGGCGGCGGGCGCGGCATGATCGAAGCGCACGAACAAGGCAAAGCCCCGCCGTTTGAACTCTATGCGCTCGGCCTTTCGCACAAGCACCTGCCAGAAATCCTGCGCTACACCAGGCTCGAACGCAAACCGGTTTTCGTGCCCTCGGTGGGCAATTTCCGCCAGGGCATGCTGGTGCAATTGCCGCTGCATCTGGACCTGCTGCCCGGCGCCCCCAGAGCAAGCGATCTGCACGACGCGCTGGCCGCGCACTACGCGCGCAGCAACATACCGCAACAATGGGTCAAAGTGCTGCCGCCCACCGATGACCTCAAGCTCGAACCCACCGCGCTCAACGACAGCAACCAGTTGGAATTGCGCGTCTTCGCTAACGAAAACCAGCGCCAGGCCGTACTGGTGGCGCGGCTCGACAACCTGGGCAAAGGCGCCAGCGGCGCGGCGGTGCAAAACCTGCGGCTGATGCTGGGGCTGGACTGAGCGTCGCCTGTGCGAGTGCGATGTGGCTTCACCCCAGATACCACAGGGCCGACAGTGCCTGTCCTGCAGGCCGACTCGCCAGCTTGCGTGGCGCCACCTGATCACCCACAATGTCCCTGATGCCTTGCGCGAAGGGCTGGCCCACATAGCCGCTGTCGCACAGCGCACCTTGCCCCCGGTTCAATGCTGGCTTGCAGTGCTGCAGGGCCTGTAACGCCCCCTTGCGATTTGTCACTTTGTCATAGCCGCCTTTGTCGGCCAGAGCACGCTTGGGCTTGAATCCGGCCAGCACTGCAGCAGCCTGCGTGGTGCCGTTACGCTGCCCGCCTGAATTTTCGTACTCAGGCCTCCTCGGCGGCCCCAGAGACCTTTCGCCGCCTGTGCATGTGCCTGGACATCATCAGGTACTCGTTGCTGCGATCCCGGATCAAGCTGTGGAACACTTGATCCCACGCACCAGCGCGCTGCAAGCGCGCGTACCCACCATCACCACCATTGCGGGTGCGGAAGCTGCTGTGGAGGGCATGAAATTCATGGACAGACTGGGTGTTGTCTCGGTACAGGAGATGCATGAGCAACTGCTGCGGGCCTGATTTGCGTCTGATCTTTGCAGCGCTGCCGGGGCTGGCCGCTTCTTGAAACGCGACAGCCCCGCTTTTTTGAGCGCCCCCGTCCCGCCAGCCGTCGCCACAGCAGCGGCGGCGCTGGCACGTCTCCGCGCCTTCGTCACAAAGCCCCTGACCTCCCGCTCGCGATGGCTCAAAGGCACAGGATGAGCGCCGCGCTTGCCTTTCTTACCCCCGCTTGAGGGGTAGAAATACCCCTGCATGTACAAGGGGAATTTGGTAAAAAAACAACGCACCGCCAAGCCACGTCTTTGCGCGTGCTTGCGCGACTTCAAAGCGGGCCAACCGCCTCTGCGGACTGTGGGCAGCCAAGCGCTGCAAGTATTGTTGTGCCCACATGCCACTTGATGTATATGCACAATAAAGGCGCTAAAAGGTACTCAAAAAATCTCTTGATACGTACCAGAAAGTATTCTTTTTGATGTTTCGTGCTACACTGGATCTATTCTAAAAGGGGTTTTCACATGCGGAAAGATCACGCAACAGTGTCTGGAGAGCAAACCACAGAGAGCAACGCCATCCGCCGACTCGCAAGGCGGTTTTTATCGGCTTGGAAGGGCGCAAGCGCCCAAGACAAGGGTTTTCCCGGATACGTGCACTCATCCAAGTGGGTCAGGACTTTGCTGGAGGTTGTTGTGGCCACGGTGTGTCTGGCTGCGTATACAGGGGGCGCATTTGCTGCTTCTGAGCCGATGCCATGCAACGGGCCTGCCCGAGACCCCTTCGATCAGGTCTGGCGCGATGAGGACTACTGCTGGCTGTTCTCGGACACAAGTGTGTACGAGGTTCTTACAAGCTGGGGGGGTGAGACAGACCACTGGACGTTCAGTGGCGTCGTGCCTCAAAACGCCTATAAGCAGCACACGATCATCACGAATGATCTGGACTCAACCGTCCGGGTCACCTATATCGGTTACGAGGACACCGGAGACTTGGCGGAGTACATCACAGGAACCATCAAGGGCTGGACTGATGTCACGCTGGCCCCGGGTGAGTCGACTGCACAGTTCGATCTCCTGTTCGGCATGCCGTGGTACATCAGCGACCCAAAGTCCATGAATGCGAAGGGAGATACATTCTGGACATGGAAAGTCGAAAAGGTCGGAGCCAGTGTGCCGACCGCCGTCCCGGCCACAGGCCCCATGGCCTTGCTCTTGCTGACCTTGGGCATTGTGGGCGCTGGTGGCGCTGCCATGCTGCGCGGCAAGCCATTGCAGTAAAGAAATTTTTCCCTTGTCATGCTGGCGTGGGCGGTCTGGAATGGTCGTCTTGGCAACAAATGCTTGACAAGGAACACGGTGGCTCTCCCGGTGCTGCGAGTCATCCTCTCTGCTTTTGCCGGTGCTCCTTCTCCGCCAGCGGGGGCAGAAAAAGGCGGAAAAGCTGTGTGCGCACAAGGCCGCACGCAGAGATCATGTGGGCACGCACAGGTCTATAGGTGGCAAGGCTGCCGCCGTTTACTTACGACAGGCATGTAGCAGCGGTACGGAGCCGCGTTTTTTGCAAAACGCGCCGTTTGTGTGGCATCACGGCCGGACAAAGAGGGGCTTTGGCGCTGGCTGTCATGAGGGACTTGGCAAGTTGCGGTAGGCTTGGGCTTTTGTTCAGGTTGTTTGACCAAGAGGTTTGCCGTGGGAGAAGATGAGCTGCGTTT
>JAISNB010000017.1 GCA_031276435.1 Burkholderiaceae bacterium
GAAAAACAGCAACGCCACCAACTGGCAGGACGCCAGCGGCGACTGCCAGCCCAACACCTGATTAAAAGCGGCCAGCAAAACAGAACCAGAACAAGCGAGCAAACGCAGACAACGCAGCAGCAAGCCAGAAAAAGCAGGGCGAATCTGTCTGCATTGTGCCGCCGCATACAGATTGAAGGTTTTGCCAGCGCGCGCCGCGCGCTTCTTTGCCAAAGCAGCCGCCAAAAACAATTGGCCTTTGTGAAGGCCGATTGCATTTCAGGCTGCGTCTCAAAAGAGCGCGGTTTGTGGTGGTTAGAAGAGGATGCCTGCCGGGTTGTCGGGTGTGACGCGCTGCGGGGCGACAGGCGCGCCGGTTGCTGGCGGTGGCGCGTCGGCGTTGTTGCTGGTTGTTGCGGGCTGCGGGGCAACGGGTGTGGCGGGTGCGGGGGCCAGTGGCGCGGGGGGTGGGCGGCGGTAGCTGGCGGGCAGTTGCGATGTTTTGGGGTAGCCCGCGGCGTCCAGGTATTGGCTCCATTCGGCGTCGTTGTAGCCATTGAGGCGCTGGCCGCCGATGGTGAGGGCGGGCAGTTGGTTGTTGCCGGTCAGGCGGGTGAAGGCGGCGATGTCGTTGTTGGTGGTGACGGTTTTCTCGGTGAACGGGATGCCGCGGTTGCTGAGCAGGTTGCGGCCCGAGGTGCAGGGTACGCAGTCGTCGCTGGTGTAGAGGGTGACGGGGTATCGCTGCGCGATTTGGGCGAGCGCGTAGGGCAGGGCGCTGCCAGAGGTTGTGCTGGCATTGGCGCCGCTGGTGGCGGTGCGCGGCGCGCCCGTGGTGGCGGCGGCGGGGACGGGCTGGTCGGTGAAGACGGTGCTGCCGTCCGGGCCTGTGGCGCGGTAGATTTGTGCCTGGGCGGCGGTGGCTATCAGAAATGCCAGCAGGGCGGCGCTGCTGGCGCTGACGCGCGGCAAGTGGGGGCGGCGGTGAGGGTGCAGGAACATGTCAAATCTCCCTTATGAATGAGAAGCAACGGATTTTGAACGGGTTTGCGGCCAGGGCGCGGGCGGGCAGGGCGGCGGCGGGGCCATCATGCCATGCCTTGGTGGCGCAACAGGGCGTCCAGGCTGGGGGCGCGACCGCGAAACGCCTTGAACGATTCGAGCGCCGGGCGGCTGCCGCCGGTTTCCAGGATTTCCCGCCGGTATTTTCGCCCGGTTTCGACGTTGGGTAAACCGCTGGCGGTTGCGGTTTCTTCAAAGGCGGCGTAGGCGTCGGCGCTGAGGACTTCGGCCCATTTGTAGGCGTAGTAGCCTGCCGCGTAGCCGCCAGCGAAGATGTGGCTGAAGGTTTGCGCGGGGCGCGCGAAGGGGGCGGGGTCGATGACGGCGACTTCGGCGCGCACGGCTTCAAGTACGGTTTGAAAGTGCGGTGGCATTGGCGCCGGGGCTTGCCCGTCGTCGCTGGTGGTGTTGGGGGTGGTGTGCAGCAGCATGTCGAAGAGGGCGAATTCGATTTGCCGCATGGTTTGCATGCCAGCCTGGAAGTTTCTGGCGGCCAGCATTTTGTCGAACAGGGCGCGCGGCAGGGGGGCGCCGGTGTCGATGTGGGCGGTCATGTGCTGGAGCGCGCTCCATTGCCAACAGAAGTTTTCCATGAACTGGCTGGGCAGTTCGACGGCGTCCCATTCCACGCCGTTGATGCCGGAGACGTCGCGCTCGCCAACTTGCGTGAGCAGGTGGTGCAGGCCGTGGCCGAATTCGTGGAACAGGGTGATGACGTCGTCGTGCGTGAGCAGTGGCGGTTTGCCGTCGATGCCTTCGGCAAAGTTGCAGACCAGGTGCGCGACGGGGGTTTGGAGCTGGCCGGTGTCAGGCCGCAGCCAGCGCGCGCGCGCGTCGTCCATCCAGGCGCCGCCGCGTTTGCCGACCCGGGCGGCACAGTCCAGGTAGAACTGCCCGATGTGTTGCGCGCCGCGCTCGATGCGGTAGAACTCGACGCCCGGGTGCCAGACGGGGGCGCTGTCGCGGTGGATGCTGACTTCAAAAAGTGTTTCGACGATTTTGAACAGGCCCGCCAGTACTTTGGGCGCCCGGAAGTACTGCTTGACTTCTTGTTCGCTGAAGGCGTAGCGCGCCTGTTTGAGTTTTTCGCTGATGTAGGGCCAGTCCCAGGGTTGCGGATCGGGCAGCGCCAGGTGTTCGGCGGCAAAGGCGCGCAGATCGGCCACATCGCGCTGGGCAAAGGGCTTGGCTTTGGCGGCCAGATCGCGCAGGAAGCGCAAGACTTGCTCGGGCGATTCGGCCATTTTGGGGATGATGGACAGCGCGCCAAAGTTGGGCAGGCCCAGCAGTTGGGCTTCTTCTTGTCGCAGGGCCAGTATCTCTTGGATGAGCGGCGCGTTGTCGAATTTGCGGGCCGCCGCCTCGCCCGCGGCCTGGTCGCTGGCGCGAGTGGCCCAGGCGCGGTACAGGCGCTCGCGCAGGGCGCGGTTGGTGCCCCATTGCATGACGGGCAGGTAGCTTGGCAGTTTGAGTGTGATTTTGTAGCTGCCGTCGTTTTTGCCGTCGGCCTGGGCGGCGGCGCGCGCGGCGGCCAGCGCGTCGGCAGGCACGCCATCCATTTCGGCGGCGCTGGCGTAGAGGGCGAAGGCGTCGGTGGCATCGAGCACGTTTTCGCTGAATTTCTGGCTCAGCTCGGCCTGCCGTTCCTGAATGGCGGCAAAACGCTGTTTGGCCGCGCCTTGCAGTTCGGCGCCGCCAAGCACAAAGTTGCGCATGGCGTGGGTGTGGGCTTGTCGCTGCTCGGCGTTGAGGGTGGCCGCATCAATGGCCTTGTATTTGGCGTACAGCGCTGCGCTGGATGCCAGGCGCGTCCAGAATTCGGTCACGCGCGGCAGGGCGGCGTTGTAGGCGGCGCGCAACTCAGCCGTATCAGCAACGGCGTTGAGGTGGCTGACGCTGCCCCAGGCGCGGCCCAGGCGCTCGGTGGCCACATCCAGCGTGCCAGCCAGTGCGCCCCATTCGGCGGGAAAGTCTGGCTGGCTGACTTGCCGCAGCGCGGCATCGGCATCGGCCAGCAGCTTGTCCATGGCGGGCGCAATGTGCTCCGGGCGGATTTGGTCAAACAGGGGAAGATCGGAAAAATCGAGCAAGGGATTGTTGGCAGTCATTGGCCGCATTGTGCGACAAGTCCGGCGGCCCGTGGGCGCGGCGCGCGCCAAAGACACTGGCCGCCGCGACTTGACACTATCATGATCGACCGGGCGCGTTGCCGCGCGATGCGCTCGCGCGGGCCATGCCCGCCTGCCTGGACGAATGATGAGGATGCTTTGCAATGGAACTGGTGCGCACGGCCTTGCTGTTCATGCTGACGGCGGCGGCGGAAATCGTGGGCTGTTATTTGCCCTATCTGTGGCTCAGGCAGGGGCGCAGCGCGTGGCTGCTGGCGCCCGCGGCCATCAGCCTGGCGCTGTTTGCGTGGCTGCTGTCTTTGCACCCCACGGCCAGCGGGCGCGTGTACGCGGCCTATGGCGGGGTTTACATCTGCATGGCTATGGGCTGGCTGTGGCTGGTCGATGGCGTGCGGCCCACCGCCTGGGACGTGGCGGGCGGCCTGGCAGCGCTGGCGGGCATGTTCATCATCATGGCTGGCCCGCGCGGCGCGGCTTGACCCAGGCAAGGAGCAAAAAACAATGTGTCAACAAAATGGCCGTTTGCGGGGTGGATTGGGGATTTTGTGCCTCTTGATCTGCATGCTGCTGCCCCATCCGTTGCGGGCGGAGGCGCAAGATGCGCAAGGCACGCTGGATGCCGATGAATCGGTGCTGTTCTTCCCGGCCATCGGCTGGGCGCAAGGCGATGGCGCGATCATGGTCAACGTCGATGCTTGGGTCTTTCAGCAAGAGCGGCAGCGCGTTCTGGATTTTGCGCTGGCCGCGTACCTGGACATCGATTACGACAAGCTCCCGCCAGAGCGCCGGGCGCTGCTTGAGCAGCGGGTGCGGTATTTCCATGTTGATTCCGAGCGCAACGAAACCATTCACGTGCGCATTGGAAGCGAGGTATTGACCTTGCCCAAAACCAATCCTTCCGGACGCGCGCACGGCGCATTTTTGGTCAAACGCGATCTGGCACAGTGGCGCGCCGATGGCGTTGGCCGCGTTGTCTACACACTGCAAGCGCCCGGCCATGCCCTGCACGGGCAAACGGGCCATGCGTGGATTTTGCCGGAAGAGGGCATTTTCGTCGTCAGTGACATTGACGACACCATCAAACACTCCAGCGTCCTCGACCGCAAAGCCTTGCTGCGCAACACCTTTCTGGAACCGTTTCAGGCAGTGCCGGGCATGGCAGCGTGGTATCGGGAAATGGCCGCTGGCGATGCGCAGGTCTTTTTCCATTATCTTTCCGCCTCGCCACTGGCACTGCATCCGGCGCTGTCTGGTTTTCTGGCAGAAAACGGGTTTCCGCAAGGCAGGTTGCACCTGCGAGAATCCACGTCCTGGCGCACCTTGTACGCCGACGCAAAAGGAAACACGGCGCACAAAACAAGCGTTCTGGAGCGTCTGGCGGAGAAATTCCCAAAACGCAAATTCATCCTGATCGGCGACTCAGGCGAACGCGACCCGGAGATTTACGCCGATTTCACCCGCAAGCATCCCGAACGAGTCCTCGCCATTCACATCCGCAACGTCACCGGCGAGGACAAAACCGCGCCACGCTATCAAGCCACCTTCACCGGAATCGCGCCGGAGCAGTGGCGGATACGGGATTGATGGTGGATGGTGGCGGCGTGGATGATGAAAGAGCGGCCTTGCATGTGCACACCGGGATCGACGCCGCGACTTTGAACGGACGACGCAAGGGGAATGCAGATGTTACAATAGGTTAAAACGCGCTCGACTACATCTTGCGGATGGCATTTATGGTAGGGTGCAAGGGCACATGTGGAAGGAAAGTGCCATAACACCACCACAGTGATTGAACAGTAGAATGCACGATGCCGTGCTGTCAGTTCAAGGAGAAACAAATGAGCAACCATCGCTATCCCTCTGATCTCGTTGTTACGCCACAAGACTTTGCCGAGAGTGGATGGAAAGAAGTTTTGGAACAAGCGCCTCGCAAGGGTTATTCCGTGATGCAGCAACCTTTGTTTGATGCTGAAAGAAAAGCCATTGAAGAAGATCGGCAAGCTCAGGGCAAAGTATTCTGGCTGCTTGCCAATGCCTGCTCAATGAGGCTCGTGCCAAAGAGCCACAACGAGCCATTCAAGCCTGCTGTTTGGATAATGGGAGGAAAGCGCTCCGCCATCCCTGATGATTTTTCTGATTCGGATATAGCGTTCTTTGCTCAGATTGTTGATATGGTCGACGATCATTGGTTGAAGGCACGTCTGGCTGACCTTGTATGGCTCAAGCAGAAGCCTCGAAATGATGTGGGGTTCGCCCTGGCTGCTATCGATGCCTACCGATCCATCCCGCTGGATAAGATGACTTGGGTTTATGGTGGGCGTGAGTGTTGGGCGCGTGCGCTTGTTCTGACCCGGATGCTCAAGAAGGGCGCCGGTGAGCGTCTTCAAGAGATGGAGACAGAAATACTCAAAGCATTCAGCACTACAACCAAAGAAGATGACCCTCTCGGACTTGCGGAACTTCTCAAAACGCAAAGTCTTGGTCGAAGTCATGCGGCAACAGTGGCGCAGAAGCTCGAAACTTTGGCTCATGAATTTAGCAATGGCGGCGATTATCGAGTCTGTAGCTTTTTTTCGGCATCAGTCGATTGGTACGAGATGTCAGGAGATAAAGCAAAAGCGGCAGAAATGACCGTTGCTGAAGCCGAAAGTTGGGTCAGTGTAGCAAAATGCCATAAAAGTTATGGTGTCGCTGCCAATTGTTACGAGAAAGCCATTCAGATTTATAGGAGCATTCCTCGACCTGAGCGAGCCAAACATAAGGTAGATGAGCGTATTGCAGAGTTGCACAAATGCTTGAGCGAAGCTGGTAAAAATTCACTTGATGAGTTGAGGCGAGTTAAGACTTCTGCCATTGACATCAGGGAATGGGAAGATTGCGCAAGCAAATCCGTTATGGGGAAACCCGTTCATGAAGCGATGTACTCATTCGTAAACATCCATGAAGGCGCGAAAGTAGACCAGATTCGAACATCAGCAAAAGAATGCCTAGAGCAAAGTATTTCCCGCAACATCTGCGATAGTACTTATCGATCCCGTGATGGTCGCGTCATCGCCAAGCGCCCCGCTGCTGGATTCTCTGAAAATGAATCTTCGGAGAATTCGGCACTGTGGGCGAAGATGGTTGAAGACTATCAAATATTTGTCGACCTTGTCGTCCGAGGTTACATCTTGCCTGCCCATGAAATTCTGCTTCAAGAACATCGCCTTCAGGAAAAAGACTTTATCGGTTTGGCTCAACAGTCTCCCATCGTTCCCATTGGGAGAGCACATCTGTTTGGTAAAGCACTTTACGCAGGCTATGACCGCGATTTCATCGTCGCCATACACCTGCTATCTCCTCAAATCGAGCACATGGTTCGATTCCATTTAAACAATGCTGGCGTAAAAACAACCAATAGCGATAATAACGGTATCGAGAACGAAAACGGCCTTAGTACCCTGATGGATAAGCCGGAAGTCGAAAAAATATTTGGGCCTGATTTAGCCTTCGAGATAAAAGCCTTATTTTGCGATGCCTTTGGGCCTAACTTGCGCAACGAGCTGGCGCATGGATTGCTGGCTGATAATGAATTTCAATTGCCCTGTATTTATGCCTGGTGGCTTGGGCTGAGACTTGTGGTCAACACGTTCTGGAACGCTGCGCGAATGGCGCAACAAAGTAACGATCAGGAAAATGCCCACGATTGACCGATAAATTCAGCGTATATAGAACCTACCGCCCAAGCAACGCAGCAGTTATGTCCATCTGCTCATGCTCAAAAGCCGCCGCGAAATCCTCCAGTTCCGACGGGCGCAATCCCACTTCCGCGCTGAGCGCGACC
>JAISNB010000132.1 GCA_031276435.1 Burkholderiaceae bacterium
TTGCTGCCACACGTGTGCTTTGCGGTACTCGCAATGACGCGGGGGGCTGTTCTTTTCCCCTCACCCCGACCCTCTCCCCCTCTGACCTCTCCCCATCCCTCCCCAAAGGGGAGGGTGCAATTTGCTCCCCTCTCCACTTGTGGAGAGGGGTTGGGGGTGAGGATGGGGGGCGAGGGGGATGAACACGCTGCCGCTCTCCCTTTAAGGGAGAGAGTGCCCCGAAGGGGCGAGAGAGGGTGAGTTCAACACTGATCCGAGCGCCGCGCTTTGCATGGCAAAGCCCCTCACCCGGCGCTTCGCGCCACCCTCTCCCCCCAGGGGCGAGGGAATGGAGAGATGCGTGCGCTCCCGCTTCGCTCCGTCATTGCGAGAGCCGCAGGCCCGTGGCAATCCACACGGCATTTGCGCAGGGGCGTCGTTTTTTTCTGGGTACGCGGGTCTGCGGTCCGCAGGGGTTGCTTTACGCGGAACCACCATCTTCTGTAGGGGCGGGTTTGAAACCCGCCTGCGCGCTCGCACGCGAAAAACCAGCGGGCAGGATGCCCAAGCCCCCAGAACATTTGCCTGCTGTGTAGATGCCTATGCCCTCGGGGGCGAGGGGAATGAACGCACTGCTTCTGCCTTACTCTCTCTCCCTCAAAGGGACAGAAGTGCCCCGAAGGGGCGAGAGAGGGGTTCTTGTGACCCGCTCTTTTCGGCGCGCAGCGTGGGCGCATGGAGATGGTGGATTGCCGCGACGTTTTGATGCTTGAACGCAACAAAGCATGCAATCCAACGGCCAAAAGTGTGACTTATTCCTCATTTTTGGCTTTTTTCTTTGGCCGCCCGCTTGGAAAGTGTTGCGGCTTCTGTTACGCTCCCCATTAACGCGGCGCGTTGCTTTCCCAGCGCGGCGCGTTGCTTTCCCAGCGCGGCGCGTTGCTCAGTTCAACGATGCTCACGACTGAGGAATTTATGAACCCGAAACCCACCCTCTTGCGGCGCGGCTTGCTTGCAGCAACCGTTGCCTGCGCGGCTTTGGGCACAGCCCCCGCACATGCCGCCATCTCCATCACAGAAACCGACGCGGATTCTTTCCACTACGCCACAGCGCCCGGATGGATATCTATGGGTAAAGTTACACCACCATCTGCTCCTGGAACCTGGACGCCCCATTTGACCGCCAACCCGGTAGGAACAGATCCCGCAGGCGATGGCTGGCTGCGGCTGACAGAGCCTGTGGCCTATCAGTCTGGAATGGCTGTTTACGACACGGCCTTTTCGTCCGCGCAAGGCCTGCAAATCACTTTTGAATACGCATCTTATGGTCATACCAGTGCTTACGGAGCCGATGGAATCACGTTTTTTCTGATCGATGGCAGCACCGCCAGCCCTGCTCCGGGCAGCACTGGCGGCAGTCTGGGATATGGCGGAATGGTCGGCGCCTATGTGGGCATTGGGCTGGATGAATATGGCAGTTTTTCTGCTAATTGCGGTTCCTCTCCTTGTACGGCAACCGCGCAGAACGTGACTGTACGCGGCGCGCAAAGCAAGAACTTTCCCATACTGGTGCCTCCGGTTCTTCTGTCCAGCCTGGGGCTGCCGCCAGTTTCAACCACCGATCCCAATCGTTTGGATGCGCGCACCGTGCGCATTACCATTTCACCGGCTTCATCTGGCGCGCCCCCAACGATGACGGTGGAAATCGATCCCGGCACGGGCTTTGTCAAGGTGATCGACGCCTTCAAACTGACCACGGCCCTCAATGGCCCGATTCCCACGACATTCAAATTTGGCTTTGGCGCCAGCACGGGTGGTCACAACAACTACCACGAAGTGCGCATCAAAAACGCGAACACGCTTGTCAGCGCCGTCCCCGCGCTGGGGCAAAGCACGTTGGGCGCGTTGGCGGTGTTGTTAACGCTGCTGACCCTGCCCGCGCTGCGCCGTCAATTCAAGTGAGCGCACGCGCTCATGCCTTCAGGTATTCGGCCTTGCCGCCCAGCCAGCGGTCGATGTGCTTTTGCGCCAGTTGCGGGTGCGCGGCCAGCAGGCGCGGCGCAGCGTCCCTGGCCCAGAGCAGCAAGCTGGCGTCCTCGGCCAAGTTGGCAAAGCGCAGCAGCGCCGCGCCCGATTGGCGCGCGCCCATGAATTCGCCGGGGCCGCGAATGTCCAGATCGCGCCGGGCGATCTCGAAACCGTCGCTGGTTTGCAGCATGGCTTTCAGGCGCGCGCGCGCTGTCTCGCCAAGGCGTCCGCCTTCGGGCGCGCTGTAGAGCAGCACGCAAGCCGATGCCGCCGCGCCGCGCCCCACGCGACCGCGCAACTGGTGCAGTTGCGACAGGCCAAAGCGTTCGGCATGCTCGATGACCATCAAACTGGCGTTGGGCACATCCACACCCACCTCGATCACGGTGGTGCCAACCAGCACAGGCAGCGCGCCGCCGGAAAAGGCTTGCATCACTGTTTTTTTCTCCGCTGGTGACAGGCGCGAATGCAGCAAGCCCACAGCGCAGCCGGGCAGCGCGGCTTGCAGTTCGGCATGCGTTTCGGTGGCGTTGCGCAAGTCCAGTGCTTCGCTTTCCTCAATCAGCGGGCACACCCAGTAAACCTGCCGGCCCAGCGCCACCTGGGCGCGGATGCGTTCGATTACCTCGCTGCGGCGGCGGTCGCTCAACACCCTGGTTACCACGGGCGTGCGCCCGGGCGGCAATTCGTCGAGCGTGGATACGTCCAGATCGGCGTAATAGCTCATGGCCAGCGTGCGCGGGATGGGTGTGGCGCTCATCATCAGCAGGTGCGGCTCTTGCGCGGCCTGCGAGAGTTTCTGGCGCAGGGCCAGGCGCTGCTGCACGCCAAAGCGGTGTTGCTCGTCGATGATGGCCAGCCCCAATTGGTGGAAGCGCACCTGCGCCTGGATGACCGCGTGCGTGCCCACCACCAGAGCGGCCTGCCCGGCCTCGATGGCCGCCAGCATTCCGGCGCGCTCTTTTTTCTTCTGGCTGCCCGTGAGCCATGCCACGCACTGGCCGCGCGGCGTCAACAGCGGCTCCAGCCATTGCACGAGTTTGGCGAAGTGTTGCTCGGCCAGAATTTCCGTGGGCGCCATCAGCGCGCACTGCCAGCCCGCATCCATGGCAATGCAGGCGGCCAGCGCCGCGACAACGGTTTTGCCAGAGCCAACATCGCCCTGCAACAGCCGGTGCATGGGCTGCTGGCGCGCCAGATCGCGCGCAATCTCCTCGCCCACACGGCGCTGCGCGCCGGTCAACTCAAAGGGCAGCGTGGCCAGCAGTTTCTCTGGTATGCCACCAGGCTGCGCGCGCAATTGCGGCGCCCGCAAATGCTGGCGCTCGCGCCGCGCGCGCAACTGCGACAACTGCTGCGCCAGCAATTCCTCGGCCTTCAGGCGTTGCCACGCGGGGTGGCTGTGGTCTTGCAGCGCATGCAGATCAGCGCCCGACCTAGGGCGCTGCAAATAACCGATGGCTTGGTGCAAGCTCCAGCCGAGCAGCGCGGGCAAAGGCTCGAAATACTGCGGCGGTACGGTTTCGGAAAAATCGGCGCGTTCCAGCGCCGACAAAACCGCCTTGCGCAAATACGCCTGCGGCAGCCCGGCCACGGTGGGATACACGGGCGTGAGCGCCTGCGGCAGCGCGCCGCCAGCGTCATGCACGCCCGGGTGCATCAAGGTCCAGGCGCCCATGCCGCCGCCGCGCACCTCGCCCCGCACGCGCAGGCGAGCGCCCGCGGCCATCTGTTTTTGCTGCGCCGGATAGAAATTGAAAAACCGCAGCAGGCAAGTGCCCGTGCCATCGTCCAGCGTCACCAGCAACTGGCGTCGCGGGCGAAACACCACTTCCTGATGCGTCACCACGCCCTCAAGCTGCACCACATCGCCCGCGCGCACCTCGCTCAATTTGACGATGCGGGTCTCGTCCTCGTAGCGCAGTGGCAAATGCAGCGCCAGATCAACATCGCGCACCAAGCCCAGTTTGTGCAGCAACTGCATGGGGCGCGAACGCGCCGGTTTGTTGACCACCGCCCTGGCCGCGGCGGCATCTGGCGCACCGCCCGCCGGGCCGT
>JAISNB010000187.1 GCA_031276435.1 Burkholderiaceae bacterium
TGCTCCACCCCCGGCAACTCCGACCAATCCACCGGAACCCAGCGGCTGCGCGCGCGCACAATGGTGCTGGCCGTGCCCGAATACGATGTGGGCAGTGGCGCTTCTTCCACGCCGGGCGCTGGCGCCGGTTTGGGCTTGCTGGCGCAACCCACCAGAGAGGCGGCGGCCAGCACGACCAGGCCCCAAAGAACATGCCGCGCAAAACAGCAGCGCGCGGCGCTCGCACTTGAAACAGCAACACTCATGGGCCACCATTGTCGGGCAAGCCGAAGTGGGCGCAAAATCCCGGAAACCTGCTGGGTGTTTTTGGGGAAACTGCGTTCCAATCCGAAAAGTACAAAGGCATCGTCTGGCGCTCTGCGGCGTTGCAAAGCCTCGCAGTGCCCATCCTGACAAGACGCGGAGCGCAGTTCAAAAAAGATGGCAACCAAGCTCTCCCGGTTCACTCCAGCCGGATATTCTGCTTGCGGATGATGTCGCCCAAAAGCAAAGTTTCCTGTTGCACACGCTGCTTCAAACCTTCGGGCGACAAACCCACCACATGCCAGCCCTGCTGAAACAGGCGCTGACGCACTGCCCCACTCTTCAAAACCGGACCGAGTGCCTGCACAATCTTTTCCTGTGCCTGTGTCGGCAGACTGGCCGGGCCAATTAGCGCATTCCACACTTCCAGATTGAAATCCTGAACGCCCGCAGCACTCAGCGGCTGCACTTCGGGCGCCAGGGCACTCCTGCCGCTGGTGGTCAAACCAATAACGCGCAGCTTGCCCACCTTGGCCTGCGGTATGGCCGCGCCCGGCGCCATCAACGCCATTTGAAGCTGGCCGCGAATCAGCGCCGTCACCACCGCCGGGTTGCCGTTGTAAGGCACGTGCACGGCCTTAAGCCCCGGCACCCGCGTCTTGAGCAGCTCAATGCCCAAATGCGCCACTGTTCCATGCCCCACAGAGCCATAGTTCCAGCGTTCGCCCTGCCGAACGGCTTCGGCAAAAAAAGCCGCGCCCCCGGGCGCGTTGCCCGGTGCCACCAACACCATGGGCGCGGTAGTCAGCAGGCTCAAATAAGAAAAATCCCGGGCCGGGTCATACGGCAGTTTGGAATTGAGCAGCCTGGCCGACGTGAGATTGCCATTGATGAAGATGCCCAATGTGTGCCCGTCAGTGGCCTTGGCCACCTGATCGGCCGCAATATTGCCGCTAGCGCCGGGTTTGTTCTCCACAATCACGGGCTGGCCCAGCATCTGCGCCAGCGGATCGGCCAGTGTGCGCGCCACCATATCCGGCGTGGAACCACCCGGAAAACCCACCACCAGGCGCACAGGTCGATTGGGCCATGTGGCGGTGGCGCGCGATGCCAGCGGCAGCAGGCCGCTGCTGGCAAGCGCCAGCGATCTCAGGGCGAAACGGCGTCGATCAGCGTCAGGATTGGTATTCATGGCATCAGCCCCCATGCGTTGCGATCAAGCCATTCTAGACAGGCGGCGCGGAAATAGCCAAGCGCACCAGAAGCCATCGCCCGTGGTCTTCAGGCAACGACTTCAGCGCCATAGGCTTCCAGCCCCAGCGCCACCACGGCGGCGACATCGGTGCCGACGGCAGCGCGAAATTCCGCCTCAGCCTGCGCCACAGCGTTGTGAAAGGCCGCCAGCCAGGCCAGGCCGGTTTCGGTGAATACCACTTGCCAAGCGCGCCGGTCGCGCGGGTCGCCCTGGCGCGTGACCAGTCCCCAGGCCACGCACTGGTCGACCAGGTTGCCCATGGCCTGTTTGGTCATGCCGGCGGCGCGGGCCAGGTCGGTCAGGCGCGCGCCTTGCAGCGGCAGATGGCGCGTGATGTGGATGTGGGCCGCGCCCACTTTGTCGCGCGCGGCCAGGTTGGACAGCGCCAGCGGGGCTTCGGCGCTGGCGGCCATCAGGGCGAGTACGCGCGCGTCAAAGCGCCGCAAGGCGTGGCCCAACAGGCGGCCCAGGTGGCTTTGGCGCCAGCGGTCATCAGCAAGATTGGGGAGTGTTGTGTGCATGGTGCAAATAGTAATGTAAACTGACTTAAATTTCTGTTTGCTTGTTCTAATGGATTGATGTACAGTCCTGTTCAAGCATCCAGTTGGATGCGTTTGTTCATCTTCCAACACATTGATTCAAAAGGAAAAATCATGGACGCACAGGTCAAGGGCAAACCCGACAACAGTGAGAAGGCCAAGGCCTTGCAGGCCGCTTTGGCGCAGATCGAAAAGCAGTTTGGCAAGGGCACCATCATGCGCCTGGGCGAGGGCGAGGTCATAGAGGACATCCAGGTGGTCTCCACCGGTTCGCTCGGGCTGGATATTGCCCTGGGCGTGGGCGGTTTGCCGCGCGGTCGCGTGATCGAAATTTACGGGCCGGAAAGTTCGGGCAAGACCACGCTGACCTTGCAGGTGATTGCCGAGATGCAAAAGCTGGGCGGCACGTGCGCGTTCATAGACGCCGAGCACGCGCTGGATACGCAGTACGCGCAGAAGCTGGGCATCAATTTGACGGATTTGCTCATTTCGCAGCCCGATACCGGCGAGCAGGCGCTGGAAGTGGTCGATTCGCTGGTGCGCTCGGGCGCGGTGGATCTGGTGGTGGTCGATTCGGTGGCGGCGCTCACGCCCAAGGCCGAGATCGAGGGCGACATGGGCGATCAACTGCCCGGCTTGCAAGCGCGCCTGATGAGTCAGGCGCTGCGCAAGCTGACGGCCACCATCAAGAAAACCAATTGCATGGTCATTTTCATCAACCAGATCCGCATGAAGATTGGCGTCATGTTCGGCAGCCCGGAGACCACGACGGGCGGCAACGCGCTCAAGTTCTACGCATCGGTGCGGCTGGACATCCGGCGCACCGGCACCATCAAGAAGGGCGATGTGGCCATCGGCAACGAGACCAAGGTCAAGGTGGTCAAGAACAAGGTTTCGCCACCGTTCAAGACGGCCGAATTCGACATCCTGTTTGGCGAGGGCATCAGCCGCGAAGGCGAAATCATCGACATGGGTGTGAATGCCCGCGTACTGGAAAAAAGCGGCGCCTGGTACGCATACAACGGCGAAAAAATCGGGCAGGGCCGCGACAACGCGCGCGAGTTCCTGCGCGAAAACCCCGACCTCGCCCACGAAATTGAAAACAAGGTGCGCGAATCCCTTGGCATCGTGCCGCTGCCGCCAGCAGCGCAAGAAGCCGCAGCAGCCGAGTAAGCGCGCGCCGCGCCGCACGCCGCAGCGCGAAGACGCCTGCGGCGGCAGCCACCATTTGAACACTTGCGAGGAGCCAAAGCGTGTCGCAGCAGCAAGGCAAACTTTCCCTCAAAACCCGCGCGCTGCGCCATCTGGCGGCGCGCGAGCATTCGCGCGCCGAACTGGAGCGCAAGCTGGCCGGGCACGTAAGCGCCGACGATCCCGGCGAACTGACGCGCGCCCTCGATGAATTGACAGCCAAGGGCTTCATCAACGAGCAGCGCGTGGCCGAATCGGTACTGCACCGGCGCGCTGGCAAGCTGGGCGCAGCGCGCATCCTGCAAGAATTGCGCGCCAAGGCGCTCAGCGATAACACGCTGCGGGCGGCAGCCGACGCGCTGCGCGCAAGCGAACTGGAACGCGCCCGCGCGGTTTGGCACAAGAAATTTGGCGCGCCACCGCAAGACGCCACAGGCCGCGCGCGGCAGTTGCGTTTTCTGGCCGCGCGCGGTTTTTCAGCCGAAATTGCGCGCCGCGTGGTGGGCGGCGACGACTGCTGAGCAAACCCCGCCTTGCGACCCGGGCGGGCGCGGCAATGCGCAAACTGGCCCAAAAAATGTGAAATAAGTCACACTTTTGGCCAAAACGTGATCACCACACCCCAAAAAAGGCGTGACAGCGCGGCGCTTCTGCGATGCAATCCAAGCTTCGGCATGACAAACACTGCCGCAAGCCTTGTGGCCTGCCCGCGGCGTTTGCCCTTTCGCGTCAATTTTTTATGGCAACCGTTTACGCACTAAGTCCCAAAGGCCAGCTTGAGTGCCGGGCCAGCCACTCCGCATTGCCTGCCCAATTGCAGGCCATGCTGCGGCTGATCGATGGCGAGCGCACCGACACCGAACTGCTGCAAGCAGCCGGAAAAAGCGCGCTCACCGCTGGCGGTCTGCGCTGGCTGGCGGCGGCGGGCTACATTCTGGCAACCCGTACGGTGAACACGTCCGAGCCAGCGCGCCCGGTCGTCAAAACCGTCAAACCCGCACCCGCCGCGCCAACCCGCGCGGCGCAACCCAAACCGCTTGCCGCGAACGCAACACCTGCGACGCCCGCACGCGCCAGCGCGCCGCCAGCAGTGCCTGGCGCGGCCAAGGTGCCCAATCCAGCCGCCGCCACAACGCTGCCCGCGCTGGCTGCGCCGCAAACAGCAACCGATGCGCTTGTCGCGCAGAAAAAAACGACGCTCGTCAACTCCGGCATGGCCGCAACGCCCACGCAACCGGAACCCGTCAAACCCGTGGCAGCTGCCGCACCAGCGCCAGCACAGCCAGTTGCCAAAACTGCCGCGCCCGCATTTGCGGCGCCAACCCGCGTGGCGCAACCCAAGCCACCCGCGCGCGTCCCGGCTGATGCACCGCCACCGGCACAGGCCCGGCTGGTACTGGGCAACGACGGCCCCGACAGCCTGCGCGCGCAAGCCATGGGTTCGCATGCTCAGGTGCATCAGACGCTGAAAGACTTCATGCTCGACACCGTGCGGCGGCGTTTTGGCGAAGGCCGATACCTGCACTGGGAAGAAATCCAGCGCACCAAAACCTTGACCGAATTGCTGCCGCATCTGGAGCC
>JAISNB010000200.1 GCA_031276435.1 Burkholderiaceae bacterium
CCCCACAGGGGCTGTCAGCTTGGGCATGGCGCTGGACCAATCCGGACTCTTGAAATTGGCCGCTGTCATACACATGTCTGGTCATGGCGCTGGCGTGTGGAGCAAGCCGGTTGCCGTCAACCAACCGCAAATGGAGGCTTTTATGGCAACGCAACTGCTTCGTGGCAATTTGTTTGACGATATTTTCAGGGAGTTTCCGCCCGGCTATTTCATCAAGCCGCTGCATGGCGATGGCCTGCCCGCGCCGTCGCAGATCAGGGTCGATGTGAGCGAGAGCGATGCGGCCTATGTGGTGCGCGCCGAGATTCCGGGCGTAAGCAAGGACGAGATTCATGTGGGCATCGATGGCAATGTGGTGACGCTGCGCGCCGAGATCAAGCAGCAGGACTGCCAGTGCGGCGACGAGAAGATTTTGCGCAGTGAGCGTTATTACGGCGAGGTGGCGCGCAGCTTCCAGTTGCCGCAGGAGATCGATCAGGCCAAGGCCAAGGCCAGGTACGACAACGGCGTGTTGACGCTGACGTTGCCCAAAAAGCAGGCCAGCGGCGGACAGCGCCTGACCATCGAGTGATGATGGCGCGCGGCGCGCGCGCAGCCGTCAACGTTCGGCACGCGCGCGCTGCGGGGCATGGCGTTTTTGCGCGCCATGCCTTGTTTTTTGTGGCGCGGGTTTTCAGGCTGGTGGCGCGGCGGCGGCGGGCCATTGCTCAAGTTGCTTCAGGATGGCGCCCGCCAGTTGCGCGGGCGAGCCGCCTTCGGCTGGCAGGCGGTGGCGCTGTGGCATGCCGCGCAGCCAGGTGATTTGGCGTTTGGCCAGTTGCCGCGTGGCCGCGATGGCGCGCTCGCGCAGCGTGGCGGGCGGCCAGTTTTCGTCCAGCGCCTGCCAGGCCTGGCGGTAGCCCACGCAGCGCATGGCAGGCAGGTCGGCGTGCAAGTCGCCGCGCGTGCGCAGGGCCTGCATTTCTTGCAGAAAGCCATGGGCCAGCATGGCGTCAAAGCGCCGGGCAATGCGCGCGTGCAGCCAGGCGCGATCGGCAGGCTCCAGCGCGAACAGGGCGATGCCGGTTTCGCCAGGTGGCAGCGCCGCTACTGCCGTTGCTGCGGGCGCTGCGCGCTGCGCGCTGCCGTGCAGTGCAGAGAGCGGTTGCCCGGTGAGGTGCCAGACTTCCAGCGCGCGCTGGATGCGCTGGCTGTCGCCGGGCGACAGACGCGCGGCGGTGGCTGGGTCAATTTGCGCCAGCCGGGCGTGCATGGCGGGCCAGCCCAGCGCGGCGGCTTGCTGCTCCAGTTGCTGACGCAGCGCGGCATTGGCGGCGGGCAGATCGTCCAGCCCCTGGAGCAGCGCCTTGAGGTACAGCATGGTGCCGCCGGTCAGCAGGGGCAGGCGGCCACGCTGACGGATTTCGGCCATCAGGCGTTGCGCGTCGCGCGCGAATTCGGCGGCGCTGTAGGCTTGCAGCGGGTCGCGGATGTCGATGAGGTGGTGCGGCGTGGCGGCGCGCTCGGCCAGCGCGGGTTTGGCGGTGCCAATGTCCATGCCGCAGTAGACCAGCGCGGAATCGACGCTGATGATTTCCACGGGCAAGGCCCGGGCCAGCGCCAGCGCCACGGCGCTTTTGCCGCTGGCCGTGGGGCCGGTCAGGGCGATGGCCGGTAGCGGCGGCGCCTGGGCGGGAAAAGTGGCGGCAGCGGCAGGCACGGTGCTTTAGCGGCCCCGCAGAAACAGCGCGTCCAGATCGCGCATGCCCAGTTGCCGCCAGGTGGGGCGGCCATGGTTGCATTGGTCGGCGCGGTCAGTGGCTTCCATTTGGCGCAGCAGCGCGTTCATTTCTTCCAGGGTCAGGTGCCGGTTGGCGCGCACGGCGCCGTGGCAGGCCATGGTAGCGAGCAGTTCGTTTTGCGCGCGCTGCACGACGGTGGCGGCGTCGTGCTGGGCCAGTTCGGCCAGTACGCCGCGCGCCAGCGCCACGGCGTCGCCCTGCGCCAGGGCCGAGGGGACGGCGCGCACGGCCAGGGTTTTGGGCGAGAAGGGCGTGATTTCAAGCCCGAGCGTTTGCAGTGTGGCGGCGTATTCAGCGCACGTGGCGGCTTCTTGCGGGGTGGCAGCAAAGGTGGCCGGAATGAGCAGCGGCTGGCTTGGCATGCGCGCTGTCTCCGCCGCGCCCTGGCTGGTCGATTGCGCCCACTGGGTTTTGAGGCGTTCGTACACGATGCGCTCGTGCGCGGCGTGCATGTCCACCAGAACCAGGCCCGCCTGGTTTTCAGCCAGGATGTAGACGCCATGCAATTGCGCCAGTGCCCGGCCCATGGGCCAGTTGTCCGCATGGACTGGCGGCGTTTGCGCCGTGTCCGGGATGGGTGGCGCGGGCGGCGGCTGCGATTGGGGCGGCGCCCAAAGCGCCCGCAGTTGCTCGACACCCAGCGCGTGGCCGCCAGGCGTGTCGCCAGCCCACGGGCGCGGCGCGCCAGCCGGTGCGTGGGTTGCGGTCTGCGCCAGTGGCAGGGACGTTTGCGCGCCGGTTGTGGCCGCCACCGCGCCAAAACCCGGCGCGCCGGGGCGCTGCGGTTGCGGCGCTGCGGCTGTGGGGGAAATTGTCTGGCCCGCGAGCGCGGCGCGCGATGCGGCCAGCGCCTGATCGAGCGCGTGGCGCACGGCCTGGTGCACGCTGCGGCTGTCGCGAAAGCGCACTTCGATTTTGGTGGGGTGCACGTTGACATCGACCTGCGCGGGATCGATTTGCACGTGCAGCACCCACGCGGGCTGGCGATGGCCGTGCAGCACGTCCTCGTAGGCGCTGCGCGCGGCGTGGGTGATGACCTTGTCGCGCACGTAACGGCCATTGACCCAGGCAAATTGCTGGTCGCCGCGGGCGCGCGCGGCATCGGGCAAACCGCAGCGGCCCACAATGCGCAGGCTGCCGCTTTCAAATTGCACGGGCAGCGACTGGGCGATGAAATCACCGCCAAACACGTCGGCCATGCGCCGGGTGAGCGCGGCAACCTCGGCGTCGTCGCCACTGCCGGAGCCGGGCGGCTGCACATCGGGCGGCGGCGCCACAGCGCGCCATTGCTCCACGAGTTTGCCGTCGTGCCAGACGGCAAAGCCGACGTCGGGGCGCGCCAGCGCGTGGCGGCGCACGGCCTCGACGCAGTGTGCCAGCTCGGTGGCGCTGCTTTTGAGAAATTTGCGCCGCGCGGGCACGCTGAAAAACAGTTCTTTGACTTCAACCGTGGTGCCCCGCGCGCGCGCCGCGGGGCTGATCTCGCCCGTGCGGCCATCGAGTCGCCAGGCCGCGGTCGCCGCGCTTTCGGGCTGCCCTCCAGCCGCGCGCGTGAGGATGGCGCTTTCGGCAATGGAGTTGATGGCCGCCAGCGCCTCGCCGCGAAAGCCCATGGTGCTGACCGATTCCAGTTGCGCCAGACTGTCGATCTTGCTGGTGGCGTGGCGCTGGAAGGCCAGCGGCAAATCGGCGGTGGCGATGCCGTAGCCATCGTCTTCCACGGCAATCAGCCGCACGCCGCCCTCTTGCAGGCGCACGGTAATCTGGCTGGCGCCCGCGTCCAGCGCGTTGTCGAGCAACTCGCGCACCACAGAGGCGGGGCGTTCCACCACTTCGCCCGCGGCAATCTGGCTGACCAGATCGTCAGGCAGCGCGCGAATCGGCTGGCGGCGCGGCGCGCCAGCGGCGGCAAAAACAGGGCGGCGGGACATCACCTTCAGGATTCTAGGTGAGCGCGCCGCCACGGGCGAGGGCACGCGGTGGATAATGCGCCGCCATGGAATTGGCAATGTTCTGGATCGACTTCATTGTGCACGTGGACAAGCACCTGGCCGCCTTTGTGACGCAATACGGGCCTTGGGTGTACGGCCTGCTATTTGCCATCGTCTTTGTGGAAACCGGAGTGGTCGTCATGCCGTTTCTGCCTGGCGACTCGCTGCTGTTTGTGGTGGGCGCGCTGGCCGCGGCGGGCGCACTCAGCTTTCCGCTGGCCTGCGCCATCCTGCTGGCGGCGGCCATTCTGGGCGACCAGTGCAACTACGGCATCGGGCGCTTTTTTGGCCCCATGGCGTTCCAGTGGGAAAACTCGCGCTGGTTCAACCGCAACGCGTTCAACAAGGCGCACGCGTTCTACGAACGCTACGGCGGCATCACCGTGGCGCTGGCGCGCTTCATGCCCTTCATCCGCACCTTCGTGCCCTTTGTGGCCGGCGTATCCGAGATGAGCCGTGGCCGCTTTACCGCCTACAACGTGCTGGGCGCAATCGTCTGGGTGATCGGCGTATCCGGCGCGGGATACCTCTTTGGCAACCTGCCGTGGGTGAAGGCCAACCTGAGCAAAATCATCTGGGCGCTGATCCTGGTCCCCGGCCTGATAGCCCTCGGCGGCGCCTGGCACGCCCGGGGCAAAAAGCCTGCCCAAGGGTAATTGCGTACACTTGCGCTGCCCTCATCATTTCATGGAGTGAAGACGCACATGCAGAAAAAACTGGCCATCAAACTGGCGCTGATTGTCTTCCTGGGCTTGCTGCTGCTGGTGCCGCTGGGCATGATCGAGTCACAGATCAGCGCGCGCGGGAAGTCGCAACAAGAAGTGCTTGACGACATTGCCGAATCGTCGGCCCGGGCGCAGGTTCTGGGCGCGCCAGTCATCATGCTGCGCTACCGCGAGCGCGTGCAAGAAGTGCGTAGGGACGAAGAGAAGAAACACGAATACACCGTCACCGAGGTGCGCGAGCGGGTCCACCCCGTTGCGGCGCAAAACTTCCTGATCAAAGGCGGCGCGCGCGTGGAATCGCGCAAGCGTGGCATCTACAGCGCCAACCTGTACCATCTGGATTTGCAATTGAGCGGCAGCTTCGAAATCCCACCCAACATGGGCATGGATACCCTGCCCGACCTGCTGGAAGCGCCCAAGGCGTTTTTGGTCATGCGCCTGTCGGATTTGCGCGGCATCGTGGTCGATCCGCAGGTCACAATCAATGACAAACCGCATCGTTTTACCTCTGACAGCACGCTTTTCGGGGGCAACGAAGTTTTTATTGCGCTGGGCAGCATCAATCCGGAGCAGGCGTGGAGCTACAAATTTGAATTTCCGCTGAAAATCATGGGAACGCAGCAATTCAGCCTGACTCCCACAGCACAGCAAACGCAAATGGATTTGACCTCGGATTGGCCGCATCCGAGCTTTGGCGGACGCTTCTCACCGCAAGAGCGCCAAATCGACCCGGATGGCAAAGGCTTTGCCGCGACCTGGCAAGTCTCGCATTTGGCGCGCAATTTTGACGAGGCCTTGAAAGGCGGCGAGAGAATGTCTGTCGACTTCATCGAGCCAGTGAACATTTACCTGAAGGCCGAGCGCGCGGTGAAATACGGCATACTGTTCATCGTACTGACCTTCTCGGCATTCTTTTTGATGGAAATCATTCGCAAATCGCCCATTCATCCGCTCCAGTATGCGATGGTGGGTTTGGCGATGGCAATTTTCTTCCTGCTGCTGATTGCCTTGTCTGAACATATTTCGTTTGAACTGGCCTATCTGGCATCGGCGCTGGGATGCATTGGTGTCATCAGTGTATACCTGATTGGTGTGCTGAAAAACCAGCACACTGGCCTGCTGTTTGGCGCCGGACTGACCGTGCTCTATGGCATTTTGTATGGCCTGCTGCTATCAGAAGACAGTGCTTTGCTCATGGGCAGCCTGCTGCTGTTTGCCGCCCTGGCAGCGGTCATGCTGCTGACGCGCCATGTCAACTGGTATACCATTGATTATGGCAATACCGATGCCAAAGAGCAAAGCACATGAGCCGTTCTGGCTTGCACAACAAAAAGCCACTCTGGAGAGTGGCTTTTTGAATGCCTGCTGAATCAAGGCTTGATGCGGCGCCCGGGTTGGCGTTGCGCCA
>JAISNB010000229.1 GCA_031276435.1 Burkholderiaceae bacterium
TGCAGGAAGAAGGAAAGATCCCGTTGCGGCGCATAGACGAATTTCAGCCCCCAGACCGCGTAACCGTCATACTGTGCCTGATTGGCGTGATCGACCGGCGTCTTGCCGATGACCCAGCGCACATTGGGGCCGAATTTCAGCCCGCCTCGCGTATAGAGGCTTTCCGCTTGCACCATGTGCCGGGGAGTACCGGCGATCCGCTTGCCCTGGTAGACGCCATCCCGGAAAGTGAAATCGCTGTGCGTGTAGCTCATTCGGCTCAGGAGCTTCGTCCCGCCCCGCGTCACGTGGGCATGGCGCAGGCCCAGTTCAATGCCCTGGTGACAGGTTTTGCCGTGGTAATTGAAGGTGTCGGTGGTGATGCCGTCCGGGCTGTATTCGACCAGTTCTTTTGTGAGCCGGGCGCGATAGAAGGTAAGTTGCCAATCCAGCGCCGCCGTGAGTTTGCCGCGCCCGCCGATTTCAAAGGAGCGCACGCGCTGCGGCGTCAGGGCTGTCATGCGCATGCGCGCGGGCAGGGGCGGCGGCGATTGAAAACGCACCAATTGGTCGAAAGTTGGCGCTTCGCGCGCCGTGCCAAAGTGGGCGAACAAGGTGTTCTCCGGCGTGGGCGACCAGCGGATGCCGATTTTGGGCGCCAGCCAGTGCCAGCGCTTGTCCTGATGGTTTTGCGCGGCGGTGGTGTCGCCACCCGTTTGCTGGCGCAGATTGCGCTGGCTTTCAACCCAGCGCGCCTGTCCGGTAAGGTCAAGGGTTTCAGAGAGCGCCAGCGTGCCACGCCACTGGAGATTGAGGGTTTCCGCCGTGGCGTCGTAGCGCGTGGGCAACAGGGTGCGGATGGGCGCGGCGGGATTCAGAGGGTTGAAGCGGTAGCGGATGTCTGCGGATGTGCGCGCCCAGAACGCGCTCCATTCATGATCCAGCGCGCCGGCTTTTGCGCTGAGGGTGTATTGCAGCCCGAAGGTGCGCGTATCGCTTGCCTTGATCGTGACCGGGCTGGTAAAAGCATCGTCGGTATCCTGCCAGTAGAAGCCAAGTTCATGACCGATGCCGCCCGTGGTGAAGGCGCTGCGGTTGGCAAGCCGCCATTGCCGGGTTTGCCGGTGCGGGTCGGTGGTGCGCACCATGGGCATGGTGGCGTTGATGTTCGTCGTCGGATCGTGCAGCGCAAGCGCATGGGTCAGCGGGCCGGGAATGTCGAATTTCTGGTCGGTATAAGAAAGCCAGGTGCGGTTTTCAAGACCATTGGCGAAGACCGTGCCGAAATTCGCCCGCAAGGCGGAACGTTGCTGGTCGGCATGCTCCCGGTAGCCGCCGGAGCGAGTGCCGGAAACGCTCAGGTGGTAGTCGGAAGCGCCTGCCCGCCCGCCCAGCGCCGCGCGGGCAAGCCATGTATTGAAGCTGCCGTATTGCAGGCCGATGCCGCCGCTTTCATCACCACCCGTGAGGCTGCTGAAATCGATCTCCCCGCCCAGCGCGTCGGCGGCCGGGTGTTGGGCGCTTGTGCCGCGCCGCGCCCAAATGGCCCGCGCGTTGCGCGCCTCGGTCATGCCGATGTGAAAGGCACCATCGGCATCGTTGAGCGGCAGGCCGTTTTCCAGCAGCAAAATGCCACGGGTCTGCGGATGGCTTTGGATGCCGGAGCCGCGCACCGAGAGAATCGGCTGATCCACACCACCAAAGAAATCCAGCAGGACGATGCCCGGCTGCCCGTCCAGAATGTCGCGCAAGGTGTGGCTGCGCCCGTTGTTTTCTGGCGGCAGCACCAGATTGACGCTGCCCGGCGTGGCCGCCAGCGCCGCCCGCTCTGGCGCGAGCGTGTCCGTGGTGGCGCTGCTCCGCACCTCCACTGTGGGCAAAACCGCCTCATTCCCCTGCTCTTGCGCATGCACGGAAAAAGCGGGCAAAGCAAGCACGGCAAAAAGGCGGACGCGCCGCGTCAAACAGGTAGATCGCATGGCAGATTCTCCAAAAACATCAGGAACAAAAAACCCCTTCCGGCTTACCCGGGCTTTCCGTCCACGCGGGGACGGCACAGCATGGGGCCGTGGACGGCGACAAACAGGGCGAAGGCCGCAATCCAGCAAATCGCGGCAATGAGCAGTCCCGCGCGCGGCAGCCAGAAGGCAAGAAAAACCCGCGCCGCCGCGCCCAGGTGAAACAGCAGGAAAGCCGCGTGCATGGTGCGAGGCGCTTGCAGCGCGCGCCCGGTGTGGGCCAGGCTGACGCGCACAATCATCGCCAGAATCAGCCCGCCCATTGCGCCCACAGTGAGGGCGTGCAGCGCGTGGCTGAACCCGCGCGGCAGCAGGCCAGCGTGAAACAGCGCCAGAGCGCCGCAGGCAAGCAGCATCCAGCCATAGGAAACATGCAGCGGCCAAAGCAGCGCAACGCGCCAGATGCCCCGGTGATGCCAGCGCCACAAGCGCCGGGCGTGCCCAAGCGTGAGCAGACCAAACAAAATGGCGAGCGGCAAGGCGGGAATCGACAAAAGCCCCGCCGCTGAATTGGCCGCGACCAGCAGGGTGAGCGCCATCAGCGCGAGGTCTGGCAACAGCGCGCGCAGCGGCGTGGGCGTGGTGGTGGCGACGGCGGGCAGGCCCAGGGCGTTGCGGGTAAAGAAGGGAATCACCCGGCCGCCAATCATGGTCATCAACGCGGCGATGAGCCAGATGGCGGCAAAGGCGGCGTTACGCTGCATTTCTGCATCGCCACGCGCCAAACCGGCAAAGGCCAGCGCGTTGGCGAGCGCCAGCAGGGCCAGCATGACGAGTACCGGGTAGTTGTGCATCTGGCGCGTCCGCTTGAGGCTGGGGACGAGGAATCCGGCAAGCAGCGGCAGCCAGAGGACATCCGGCACGGCGACCAGCCACCAGGGCGCGCCCGCCAGCCACAGCAGCCGCGCCGCGCCCCACAGCCCGAGCAACAGCGCCAGCGGCCAGCCGCGCACGCCGGGCTGGCCCGTCCAGTTGGGCACCGCGGTCAGCAAAAAACCGGCAACAATGGCCAGCGCAAAGCCAAACGGCATCTCATGCCGATGCCAGCCCAGCCAGCCGCCAAGCGGCTCCCAGACCAGCGCGCCACCCGCGTACACAAAAATCCACAGGCCGATGGCGCCAGCGGCAAACGCCGCGCCACACAAGAAAAAGGGCCGAAATCCCAACCGCCAAAGCGGCGGCAGCGCCGCAGCGGGCGTTGGGCAAGGGCCGGTGGCGGCATCCAGCGGCAGGCCAGTCAAGGGGCATTTCATCATGTTGCTTGCGTTGCATCAGGTCAGAATGCCATCCATGAACCAAGAACTATGCCATGTCGCGCAAGCGGGAAATCACAGGCCATTGCGGGCGGCTCGAGTCAGAATGACTCCTTGAAACCGGGTCAAAAAGATGCGCTGGAAGTCGCAATGACTCATGGGCGCGCTTCGTACTCATGTACTCTTGGGCGCGGTGGAAATGCGCGATGCACCGTCTCACGCGCACACACGGGCGG
>JAISNB010000019.1 GCA_031276435.1 Burkholderiaceae bacterium
CCATCAGCGCATCGCGCTACAAAATCTACAGCGAACTGTTTGCCCAGTTGCGCTAGCTGTCGCGCCGCACACAGGAGCGGCAGTGGATTGCCGCGCTGCCAGCGGTGCGCTCCCGCATCGCAAACAAGCCCGTGACCCCCGCAATGTCGAAGAAATACGCCCATTGATTTCCCCCGCTTCCCGGGGAAAAGTGGCGCGCCGTTTGGGCGCGCAGGGCAAGCCGCGCGGCCATGTCGCCATGGAGCCACAAACGCTGGCACCGGAAAGCAAAAAGCGCCGCACGCACCCGCGCAGGCACTAAACTGGCCCATTCGTGTTTTCATGCGCAGTGGCGTTTTGCGCCTTGCGGCCCTTCATCTCGGGGTGCAAGGCGCTGGCGTGGTTGCGTTCAGGGCGACACATTACAAGGCATTGGGACAAGGGAGCTGGGCATCGTGCGCAAAACCGTTTTTTTCGCTTCTTCGCTTTTCGTCGCGGCTCTGGTGACCTTGGTCGCCGCCAACGCGCATGCCTTGTCCGTTGTCCATTTTTCGCCACAGGGCGAGGTCTCCAAGGTGCATCAGGTGGTGGTGCGTTTTGACGCGGCGGCGATCCGGTTTGGCGACGCGGCGTTCTCGCTTGCACCGCTACAGATCGAGTGCGATAGCGCCGCGGCCTTCAAGGGCCAGGGCCGCTGGACGTCGGAGAAGGAATGGATTTACGACTTCCAGGACGATTTACCACCCGGTGTGCGCTGCAAGGCCACGCCTTCTCCTGATTTCAAGCCGTTTGCGGGCGCGCCGCTGCCCGCCAGCCGTTATGAATTCAATACGGGCGGCCCTTTCGTGCAGCAGACATGGCCTAACTACCACCGCATAGAGGAAGAGCAGAGCTTCGTGCTGAAGCTCAACGGCACGGCGCAAGTCGATACGGTTGTGCCCAATGTCTGGTGCGCCGCCGATGGCGTGGGCGAGCGCATTCCCGTCACGCTGGCCGATGCGCCCGCGCGCACGGCCGCCCTGGTGGCACTCGGCCTTGACAAGGCGGCGGCCAAGGAGCCGCTGCGCTATGTGGTTTTGAGTTGCAACCGGCGCTTTGCCGCCAGCGCGCATGTGCAACTGGTTTATGGCAAGGGCGTGGCTACGCCAAGCGGCATTGCCAACCGGGTGGAGCGCCGTTTTGATTTTCAGGTGCGCGATCCTTTTACGGCTGAATTGCACTGCGAGCGCGAAAGCGCCCAAAGCGCATGCATTCCGATCCAGCCCATGACGCTGCATTTTTCGTCCCCCATCACGCGGGGGCAGGCGCTGGCCGCGCGGTTGCGCAGCGCCAGTGCCGAGTACAAGCCGGTGATCGGCTCGGAAGATGGCGAGGATGGAGGCGAATACGAAGACAGCGATGCGCTGGTCAGCGAAATCCGGTTTCCCGCGCCGCTGCCTGAAAATACGGCGTTTACCATCACGCTGCCCGCCGGTTTGAAGGACGCCAGCGACCGCCCGCTGGCCAACGCGGCGAGTTTCCCGCTCAAGACGGCCACTGGGACGATGCCACCGCTGGCCAAGTTTGCCAGCGCGCCTTTTGGCATCATTGAACGCTTTGCCGAAGGCCCCGACGGCCCGGCCTTGCTGCCGGTGACGCTGCGCAATGTGGAGCGCCAACTGCAAGCCAGCGCGGTTGCCGTGTCTGACCTCAGTCCGCAGTCCGACGCTGAAATCATTGCCTGGCTGAATCGCACACATCTGATGGAAGAGCCTCTCATAGAGCGCACAAAAGCGGCCACTCTTGTGCGCGGCCCGCTGCCGCCAGCGATTGACAATGACGACAAAGAATGGATGCAGCCACGCACGGTTTCGCTGCTGGCGGGCCAAAGCGGGGTGGAAAAGCTGAACATCGCGCCGCCCACGGATGGCGGCAAAGGCGGCGGCGATGCGGCAGGGGCGCAGTTGCGCCCGTTCGAGGTGGTGGGCATTCCGCTCAAGCCCGGTTTTCACGTGGTGGAGTTGGCCTCCACGCGCCTGGGCCAGTCGATGCTGGATACGCGCCACGGCGCAAACCGCACCATGTATGTGCGCACCACCGCGCTGGTGACCAATCTGGCCGTGCATTTCAAGCTGGGCCGCGAGAACGCGCTGGCCTGGGTGACAACGCTCGACAAAGGCCAGCCCGTGCCCGACGCAGTGGTGCGCGTTTCAGATTGCAAGGGTCGCGGGCTGGCTACGGCCCGCACCAACGCGCAGGGCGTGGCACATTTCACCACGGGCATCCCGTCCGAGGTTCCCCGCTGCTGGAATGAAACCGATGCCTACAACTTCGGCTACTTCATCAGCGCGCGCGCCACCATCCAGGGCGTGCCCGACATGGCTTTTACCTGGTCGGATTGGAAAAAGGGCCTTGAGTCCTGGCGCTTCAACCTGCCCACCGGCCACTGGGGCGATCCTGAAGTGCGCGTGCACACGGTGTTCGACCGCAACTTGCTGCGCGCTGGTGAAACCGTGTCCATGAAGCACCTGATCCGCACCGAAGTGGGCACGCAGCGCCACAGCCTTGCCCTGCCAGCGGCCAACCCCGCCGAGGTCGTCATCCGCCACGTGGGCAGCGGCAAAGAATACAAACAGCCGCTCGTTTGGCGCGCCACGGCCACAGGCGGGCGCAGCGCCGAGACGGAGTTTGAAATTCCCAAAACCGCCGAACTGGGTATTTACCATGTCAGCCTGAAGGCCAGTGACGAGGACGTGTACCACAGCGGCAGTTTCCGCGTGGAAGAGTTCCGGCTGCCCGTGTTCAAGGGCCTGGTCGGCCCCGAGAGCAAAGAGGCGCTGATCGCGCCCGGCAGCGTGCCCGTGCGGGTACAGGTCGATTACCTTTCGGGCGGGCCGGCGGCGGGTTTGCCGGTACAGGTTTCGGCCACGCTGCGCGTGCGCGTGCCGTCATTTGCTGATTACGAGAAGTTCAGTTTCAGGGCGCCTTCGCCGCACACCGGAGACACGGCGGCGGGCGAGGACATCCGCGTAGTGGCCGACAAACTGCCCGTCACCCTGAACCGTGAAGGCACGGGCCGCGCGGTGATCGAGCACTTGCAGACGGCAGTTGTGCCCGCAACCGTGCAGGCGCAGACTTTGAGCGTGGAGGCCAGTTACGCCGATCCCAATGGCGAGATCCAGACCGTGCGCAGCAGCAGCACGCTCTGGCCAGCCGCCGTGGTGGCAGGCATTGCGGTCGAGGGCTGGGCCTCTGTGGATCGCGACCTCAAATTCCAGGCCCTGGCGCTCGATTTGCAGGGCCAACCCGCACCGGGCGTGGCGCTGGAAGTCAAGGCCATTTCGCGTACCTACACCACCACGCGCAAGCGCATGGTGGGCGGTTTCTACACTTACGACGACCACACCGAAACCAAGGCGCTCGGCACCGTGTGCTCGGGCAAAAGCGACGCGCACGGCCTGCTCGCGTGCAGCGTGACGCTCACGAAATCCGGAGAGATCGAACTGATTGCCACCGCGCGCGACGTCAGTGGGCGCCAGTCGCAAGCAGCCGACTCGGTGTGGGTCACGCGCCAGAGCGAGTTGTGGTTTGGCGGCGAGGACAGCGACCGCATGGACGTGCTGCCCGAAAAGAAGAGTTACCAGCCCGGCGAGACCGCGCGCTTGCAGGTGCGCATGCCGTTTCGCCAGGCCACAGCACTGGTGTCCGTGGAGCGCGAAGGCATTGTGCAAACGCAGGTGTTGCAACTGCGCGGCGACGATCCGGTCATTAAAGTCAAGATCGAGCCGAACTGGTCTCCCAACGTCTACATCAGCGTGCTCGCGCTGCGGGGGCGCCTCTACGAGGTGCCGTGGTACAGCTTTTTCACCTGGGGCTACAAAACCCCGCGCGCGTGGTGGCGCGCTTTCTGGGGTGACAGCAAAGACTACGTGCCCGCCACCGCGCTGGTGGATTTGAGCAAACCGGCCTTCCGCTTTGGCGTGGCCGAAATCCGCGTGGACGACGCGGCGCACCGCCTTGGCGTACAGGTCACACCCGAGCGCACCAGCTACGCCGTGCGCGAGCAGGCGCAAGTGAACATCCAGGTCACCCTGCCGGGCGGCCAGCCCGCCGCCCATGCCGAGGTGGCGCTGGCCGCCGTGGACCAGGCCCTGCTGGAGCTGATGCCCAACCCAAGCTGGAACCTGCTGCAAGCCATGCTGCAACAGCGCCCCTGGGGCGTGGAGACCGCCACTGCGCAATCCGAAATCGTGGGCCGCCGCCACTGGGGCCGCAAGGCCGTGCCCGCTGGTGGCGACGGCGGCGGCCAAAGCGCCACGCGCGAGTTGCTGGACACCCTGCTGCTGTGGAACCCGCGCGTGCAGCTTGACGCGCGCGGCCAGGCCAGCGTGCGCGTGCCGCTCAACGACAGCCTGGGGGCGTTCCGCATTGTTGCCGTGGCCGACAGCGGCACAAGCCTGTTTGGCACGGGCGATGCCACCATCACCGTCACGCAAGATTTGCAACTCATCAGCGGTCTGCCGCCCCTGGTGCGCGAGGGCGACCGCTTCCGCGCGCAATTCACGGTGCGCAACACCACGGACAAGGCCATGAAAATCACACTGGCCGCGCGCGCCACGCTGCTCGATCTGCCTGCACAAACGCTGGACATGGCCGCTGGCGAAGCCAAGGAAGTGTTCTGGGAAGTCACCGCACCCGAGCAACCGGCCCACACGCGTGCCCAAGCCCTGCTGTGGGAAGTGAGCGCCAAGGACAGCGTCTCTGGCGCGCGGGACGCGCTCAAAATCAGCCAGCGCATCATTGCCGCCGTGCCGCTGACCGTGCAACAGGCCACGCTGGTGCAACTGCAAGAAGCGGCGCCCTACACGCTGCAAGCGGCCCCGCCCGCGACGGCCCTGGCGCTCAACGGCGCGGCCCGTGGCGGCCTGAGCCTGGCCTTCAAACCCCGGCTGGGCGACGGCCTGCCCGGCGTGCAAGACTGGTTCAGCAGCTATCCGCACAGTTGCCTGGAGCAGCGCGCCAGCCGAGCCATCGGCTTGCAAGACGCCGACGGCTGGGCGCGGCTGACCGCGCAACTGCCCACATATCTGGATGCCGATGGCCTGGCCAACTACTTTCCGTTCTCGGCTGGCAGCGCCAGCAGCGGCAGCGACACGCTCACCGCCTACCTGCTGGCCGCCACGCATGAGGCCGCGTTGGCCGACAGCCGCTTCGCGCTGCCCGAAGCCGAGCGCGCGTCCATGCTGGCCGGGCTGGCCAAATTTGTAGAAGGCCGCATCGAGCGCAAACACTGGTCGCCGCAGCCCGATCTGGACTTGCGCAAACTGGCCGCCATCGAAGCCCTGGCGCGCCATGGCACAGCGCGGGCGGCCATGCTCGACAGCCTGGGCATTGCCCCCAACCAGTGGCCCACCAGCGCGCTGCTGGACTGGATCAGCATCTTGCAGCGCGTCGAAGGCATACCCGATCAGGCGCGGCAACTGGAGCAGGCGCAGCAAATCCTGCGCGCGCGCCTGAACTGGCAAGGCACACGCGCGCTCTTTTCCACCGAAGCGCAGGACGCCCTGTGGTGGCTCATGGTCAGCAACGACTCCAACATGGCGCGAACCCTGCTGCTGGCCAGCGCCGATCCCGACTGGCGCGACGATCTGGGCCGCCTGGTCACTGGCCTCATCGCGCGTCAAAAAAGCGGCGCGTGGAACACCACCGTCGCCAACCTCTGGGGCACGCTGGCGCTCGCGCGTTTTTCCAGAGAACATGAAAGCGCGCCCGTCAGTGGCCAGACCCGCATCGAATTTGGCGGCGTCAAAACCAGCGTCCAGTGGCCCGCTGACAGCGGCGCGCCAACTGCCGCGGCAAGCGGCGCTGCTGCCGCCGCTTCAGCGCCCACGCCCGCCAGCAGCGCTCCCGTCTTGCTGCCCTGGCCGGGCGCTAACGCAGCAAAGGCAAATGCCACGCTCGAAGTTGCCCACCAGGGCAGCGGCAAACCGTGGTTTACGCTGCAATCGCTGGCGGCGGTGCCCGTCACCCAGCCCCTCAGCGCGGGCTACCGGATCAGCAAAACCATTGCTCCGGTCGATGCCGCAACCGCAACGCCTCGGCCGCCTGGCCAATACCAGCGCGGTGACATCTTGCGCGTCACGCTGGAAATCACCAGCAGCGCCGACATGACCTGGGTGGCCGTAACCGACCCCATACCGGCAGGCGCCACCATTCTGGGCAGCGGTTTGGGACGCGACTCGCAACTGGCCACCACGGGCGAGCAAACCGGCGGCGCCTGGCCCGTATACACCGAGCGCGCCTTCGACGCCTACCGCGCCTACTACGCGCACATGCCCAGAGGCAAACACATGTTCCAGTACACCGTGCGGCTCAACAACCCCGGCCTCTTTCACATGCCCGCCAGCCGCGTGGAAACCATGTACGCGCCCGAGATGTTCGGCGTCGCGCCCAACGCGGCCATCACCGTGCGGGCCGATTGATGCCGCCCCCGCGCACACCGGCGGCAACCCTGGCCTGCGTCGCGGCCACCGCGCCGCGCCAGCACCCTGGCTGGATGGCAGCGGCCCGGGCACTGCTGCTGACGCTGCTGGCGCTGGCTTCTTTTGGAATGACACCGCAGGCGCGGGCACAACCGCCCTCATTTGCGCAAGTCAAAGCCGGTTTCACGTCGTCCGAGGCGCTGCTGCTCGACCGCCACGGCCAAACCCTGCAACGGCTGCGCGTCGATCCGCAACTGCGCCGGGGCGCGTGGATTGCGCTGCCAGACATCTCCCCCGCCTTGCGGCAAGCCATCGTGCTGTCCGAGGACAAACGCTTCTACGAACACAGCGGCGTGGACTGGCGCGCCGTCAGCGCCGCCGCCTGGAGCAACCTGTGGAACACGCGCACGCGCGGCGCGTCCACCCTGACCATGCAACTGGCGGGCCTGCTCGATGAGGACTTGCGCCAGCGTGGCGGCGCGGGCCGCAGCGTCACGCAAAAAATCGGCCAGGCCGTCAGCGCCAGGCAACTGGAAGGTCACTGGCGCAAAAGCCAGATTCTGGAAGCCTACCTCAACCTCGTGCCCTTTCGCGGCGAACTCGCTGGCATCGACGCCCTCTCGCGCACGCTGTTCGGCAAAGCCGCCCATGGCCTCAACGACGAAGAAAGCGCCATCGCCGCCGCCCTGGTGCGCGCGCCCAACGCGGCGGCGGCGCGCGTCAGTGCCCGCGCCTGTGGCGTACTGCGCAGCATGCGCGGCAAAACCGCGGACTGCGCCGCCATCGACCTGCAAACTGCCGCCGCCCTGGCGCGCCGCGCCTGGCCGAGCGCCGAAGGCATTGCCCCGCACCTGGCGCGCAAACTGCTGGCGGGCCAAAGCGGCGGCGCGCGCGTGCAAAGCACACTGCAAGCCAACCTGCAACGCTTTGCCCTGCAAACCCTGCAACAACACGTGCGCGAGTTGCAAACCCAAAACGTCCACGACGGCGCGGTACTGGTGCTGGACAACGCCAGCGGCCAGATACTGGCCTGGGTCGGCTCCACCGGCGACGCGCTCAGCGGCGCGGCGCAAGTCGACGCCGTCACCGCGCGCCGCCAGCCCGGCAGCACCCTCAAACCCTTCCTGTATGCCCAGGCGCTGGCCGAAAAACGCCTGACCGCCGCATCCCTGCTCCACGACTCGCCCGCGCACCTGCAAACCGGCAGCGGCCTGTACATCCCGCAAAACTTCGATCTCCAATACAAAGGCTGGGTCAGCACGCGCGCGGCGCTGGCCGCCTCGCTCAACATACCGGCGGTGCGCACCGCCGCCATGGTCACGCCCGAAGCGCTGGCGCGCCAACTCAACGCGCTCGGCCTCAACCTCAGGGAAAGCGGCAACTACTACAGCTACAGCCTGGCCCTTGGCAGCGCCGAAGTCACGCTGCTCGACCTCACCAACGCCTACCGCGCCCTCGCCAACCAGGGCCTCTACAGCCCTCCGGTCTTCACGCCCGGCGGCAAACCGGCGGCGGCCAGCGCGCGCGCCATCGACGCCGCGGCCGCTTTCATCGTTGGCGACATCCTGGCCGACCCCATCGCCCGCGCCCCCACCTTTGACACCGGCTCCGTCCTTGCCACCCGCTTCTGGAGCGCCGTCAAAACCGGAACCAGCAAAGACATGCGCGACAACTGGGCCATCGGCTGGTCGCAACACTACACCGTCGGCGTCTGGGTCGGCAACGCCAGTGGCGCGGCCATGTGGGACGTCAGCGGCGCCAGCGGCGCGGCCCCCGTATGGGCGGCCATCATGCGCTACCTGCATGGCAACAAAAGCGACGGCAGCGACGGCGGCGCAACAGCCTCGCGCGCGCCCAAAGCGCCACCGGGCGTCACCAAAACCCCCGTGCGCTTTGAAGGCGTGGCCGAAGCCGCGCGTGACGAATGGTTTATCAGCGGCACCGCGCAGCGCGTCTTTGCCCTCAGCGCCGCAACACCCGCCAACGCCAGCAACCCTGGTGGTGGCGTGGCCACGCGCATCACTGCGCCGCAAAACGAAACCATCATCGCCCTCGACCCCGACATCCCTCCACGCCACCAGCGCCTGTGGTTTACCGCCGCGCCCGGCAGCGCCCGTGGCGCCGCGCTGCGCTGGACCATCGGCCAGCGCGAAATCGGGCGCGGCCCCCAAATCGCCTGGCCGCCATGGCCCGGACGCCACAGCATCCAACTGCGCGATGCCAAAGGCCAG
>JAISNB010000027.1 GCA_031276435.1 Burkholderiaceae bacterium
ACCCTGACGATTGCTGGCAACTATGCTGGCAGCGGGCAAGTCAGCCTTGACGTGCGCCTGGGCGATGACACCTCTCCCGCAGACACGTTGCACATCACGGGCGATGCGGGCAGCGGCACAACCGTGCTGCAAGTGAGCAATCTGCTTGGCACGGGCGCGGCCACCACGGGCGACGGCATTCTGGTGGTACAGGTGGATGGCGCGTCCACGGGCACTTTTGCGCTGCAAGGCGGCTCGGTACAGGCAGGCAATTGGCGCTACACACTGGCGCGCGGCAGCGGCGCCAACGCCAGCAACTGGTACCTCAAATCCACATTTTTACCGCCAATCCCGACGCTTGGTGCGCTTGGCCTTGGGGCGCTGGCCGCGCTGCTGGGCGCAACCGGCTTGCTGCGCCGCCGCCGGATCTGACACTGGGCCATGCGGCGGCTGAAAAGCGCGCGAAACTCAGATGCGCTCTCCCGGCGCTGCGCTCCACCTTCTGCCCAAGGGGCGAGGGGAGGAATATAAAGAATACGCCGCGCATGGCGGCAATGGATTGCCACGGGCCTGCTGCGCCGCCGCCTACAGAACTAAGCGCCGCCGCACACGCTTTCATAGGCCCAGGCCAGCCAGGGCATGAGGGCGCGCACATCGGCAGGCTCCACCGTGGCGCCGCACCAGATGCGCAAGCCCGCGGGCGCGTCTTTGTAGGCTGCAATGTCGTAGGCCACGCCAGCGGCAGCCAGCAAGCGGGCCATTTGCCGCACTTGCTCGGCGGGCAAATCCACCGTCAGGCACACGCTGGTGCAAGAGCGCGTGGCCGCGTCTTGCGCCAGAAAGTGCAACCAGTCGTGCGCGGCCACAAAGTGTTCAACCGCTTCCAGGCTGGCGCGGCTGCGCGCGGCCAGCGCCGCAACGCCGCCTTGCGCGTCGGCCCAGGCCAGCGCGTCCAGGTAATCGGCCACGCACAGCATGGACGGGGTGTTGATGGTTTCTCCGCGGAAGATGCCTTCCATGAGCTTGCCGCCCGCGGTCAGCCGGAAAATCTTGGGCATGGGCCAGGGCGGGGTGTGGCTCTCCAGCCGCTGCACGGCGCGCGGGCTGAGCACCAGCATGCCGTGCGCGCCTTCGCCGCCCAGCGCTTTTTGCCATGAGAAGGTGCACACGTCGATGCGATCCCAGGGCAGGTGCATGGAAAACGCGGCGCTGGTGGCGTCGCAAATGGTCAGGCCAGCGCGGTCCGGGGCAATCCAGTCGCCATGCGGCACGCATACGCCACTGGTGGTGCCGTTCCACGGGAAAACCACATCGTGGTCGAAATTGACCTGGCCCAGATCGGGCAGTTGACCATAGGGCGCTTTGTACACCGTGACGTTGGGCAGCCGCAGTTGATTGACAATGTCGCTGACCCACGTCAGGCCAAAAGTCTCCCAGGCCAGCGCGTCCACGCCGCGCGCGCCCAGCAGCGACCACAGCGCCATCTCTACCGCGCCCGTGTCCGAGGCGGGCACGATGCCCACCCGATAGCCGGGCGGCAGGCCCAGAATGCGCGCGGTTTCCTGACAGGCGCGGCCCAGCAGCTCTTTGCCCAGATCCGATCGGTGCGAACGCCCGAGCGCGCGCAAATCCAGCGCGGCCACATCGTAGCCAGGCCGCTTGGCGCACGGCCCGGACGAAAAATTGGGAACCTGTGGAATGACGGCGGGACGTTGCGGCATGGCGTGCGAGTGCGCTCTGTGAAGCCTGCGATTCTAGTGTTCGCCCGCGGCGCTGCGCGCGAGGCACCTAAAATCCGGCGCATGACTTTTACCGACATGCTGCGCGCCGCTGAGCGCGCGCATCAGTCCCTGCTGTGCGTGGGGCTGGATCCCGAGCCTGCGCGCTTTCCCCGGGGCATTGCCGCCAACGCGCAAGGCATTTACGACTTCTGCGCCGCCATCGTCGACGCCACAGCCGATCTGGTCATCGCCTTCAAGCCGCAAATTGCCTACTTTGCCGCCCACGGCGCCGAGCGCCAGCTTGAAAAACTCATGGCCCACATTCGCGCCACAGCGCCAAACGTGCCGATCATTCTTGACGCCAAACGCGGCGACATCGGCTCCACCGCCGAGCAATACGCCAAAGAAGCCTTCGAACGCTACGGCGCCAATGCCGTCACGCTCTCGCCCTTCATGGGGTTCGACTCCGTGTTGCCGTATCTGGAATACCCGGACAGGGGCGCTTTCCTGCTGTGCCGCACCTCCAACCCGGGCGGCGATGACCTGCAAGCGCAGCGCCTGGCCTCGGTGCCCGGCCAGCCGCTGCTGTACGAACACGTGGCGCAACTGGCGCAGGGGCCATGGAACATCAACGGCCAACTGGGCCTGGTGGTGGGCGCGACCCGCCCCGCGGAAATCCGGCGCGTGCGCGAATTGGCGCCCACACTGCCCTTGCTGATCCCCGGCGTGGGCGCGCAAGGCGGCGACGCGCGCGCCACTGTCAAAGCGGGCTGGCGCAGCCAGCGCGCGGGCGACACCAGCGGCCCCATCGCCGTCAGTTCATCGCGCGCCATCCTGTACGCCAGCGCCGCCGCGGACTTCCAAAAAGCCGCCCGCGCCCAGGCTGAAGCCACGCGCGCAGAATTGGCTGCTGCCGCCGCTACCGCGCCCGCGCCGCGCTGAACGGGGTATTGCGCACAGACAGGGAGTCAATGAATTGCCCTCGCCACCTTGGGCAGGGGGTTGGGAAAGGGGAGGCTCCCATGCAAAGCGCGGCGCTTGGGTCAGCGTTGTACTCAAACGCTCTCGTCATTGCGAGGGCCACAGGCCCGTAGCAATCCAAACGCCTTTTCCGCAAGGCAGCAGCCGACATGCGACGCTTTGAGAGGGAGAGAGGAAGGCAGAGGCGGTGCGTTTATCACCCTTGCCCCTTGTGGGGGAGAGGGTTGGGGTGAGGGGGCATTGCTGCTTTGCTCGTGGGGGGAAGCATGCGCCATGCGAATGTCGTTCAATGTGGCACACTCCTTCCTCTCCCGTCATTGCGAGCGCCGCAGGGCACGTGGCAATCCAGTTGAAGCTTTGCAATCTGCTGCGGCATTTCGAGAAGCCCAACCGTTGCATGGAGGATTGCCGCGTCGCTGCGCTTTTCGCAATGACGGGGAACAAAGGGAATGCCTTTCTTCATTGCCCTTGCTCCTTGGGGAGAGGGTGGCGCAAAGCGCCGGGTGAGGGGTTCTGCCACGCAAAGCGCGGCGCTTGGGTTGGCGTTTCACGCCCCTGCCGGGGCACTCTCTCCCTTCAAGGGGGAGAGGAAAACAGGCGTCATTGCGCGGCGCGCGCGCGGTTGTCGGGGCAGGCATCCCAAGAGGGGGCTTATTGCGCGAGCAGCCGGGCCGCGTCGCGCGCAAAGTAGGTCAGGATGCCATCGGCACCCGCGCGTTTGAAGGCCAGCAGGCTTTCGAGCATGACGGCGTCGTGGTCGAGCCAGCCGTTTTGCGCAGCAGCCTTGAGCATGGCGTATTCGCCGCTGACCTGGTAGGCAAAGGTGGGCATGCCAAACTGGTCCTTGACGCGGCGCACGATGTCTAGGTACGGCAGGCCGGGTTTGACCATGACCATGTCGGCGCCTTCGGCAATGTCCATGGCGACTTCGCGCAGCGCCTCGTTGCTGTTGCCGGGGTCCATCTGGTAGACCTTTTTGTCGCTTTTGCCCAGATTGGCCGCTGAGCCTACGGCGTCGCGAAACGGCCCGTAGAAGGCGCTGGCGTATTTGGCGCTGTAGGCCATGATGCGGGTGTTGACCAGTGCTTTTTTTTCCAGCGCGGCGCGGATCGCGCCGATGCGCCCGTCCATCATGTCGCTGGGGGCCACCACATCTACGCCCGCGGCGGCCTGGGCCAGGGCCTGGCGCACGAGGATTTCAACCGTCGGGTCGTTGAGGATGTAGCCGTTTTTGTCCAGCAGGCCGTCCTGGCCGTGGCTGGTGTATGGGTCCAGCGCCACGTCGGTCATGATGGCCAGTTCGGGGAAGCGTTTTTTCAGTTCGCGCACGGCGCTGGGAACCAGTCCGCGCGGGTTGCTGGCTTCGCTGCCCTTGGGGTCTTTTTTTTCGGGCGCGATGACGGGAAACAGCGCCATCATCGGGATGCCAAGGGCCACGCAGTCTTCGGCCACGGGCAGCAGCAGATCGAGCGAGAGGCGTTCCACGCCGGGCATGGAGAGCACGGCTTCGCGGCGGTTTTTGCCTTCGAGCACGAATACGGGGTAGATCAGGTCGTGCGCGGACAGTTGGTGTTCGCGCACCAGGTTGCGGGTGGCGGCGTCCACGCGCAGGCGGCGCGGGCGGCTCATGGGGTAGGGGGCGTGCAAGGGGTTCATGTGGAAAATTGTGCCTGATTCGCGCGGGCGGGAGCGCATCCGGAAAGCGTACCCGCGCGGGCATGGGGCGGGCTCGGGGCATGGTTGGCATTGATAAATATCAACATTTGTTCGCGCGCAGGCGGGCCGCTCCAGACAAGGCTGCGCGCGCTGGGTTGAGGATGCATCTACTTACATATGTATGAAAAAGAATTCATTTTTGGCCTTGCGCGTTGAACGAAATGCTGTATTGCGGTATAGTTCGCCCCGGGTAGCTTGCTACCCCCCGCTTTTCCTCCCTGAGCGGGGCCTGGCTGTGTGACAGCAGAAGGGCTTTTACCCTGGTTCGTGGTAAGCGAACCAGGGTTTTTTCATTCTGGGCTGGCCGAAAGAGCAGGCAATGGCGCCGCGGGCCTCTCGTACACTCGCGTGCATGCTGTGGATCAAGGCGTTGCACATCGTTTTCGTGGCGAGCTGGTTTGCGGGGCTGTTCTATTTGCCCCGCATCTATGTCAATCTGGCCATGGTGGCGCCCGGCTCGGTGGCCGAGCGCGATCGCCTGCTGCTCATGGCGCGCAAGCTGTACCGCTTCATGACCGGGCTGGCCGTTGTTGCGCTGGCGCTGGGGTTGTGGCTGTGGCTTGGCTATGACCTGGGCGCGGGCACGGGCTGGATGAAGGCCAAGCTGGGCATTGTGGCGCTGCTGGCGCTCTACCACGGCTGGTGCGCGCGCTTGCTGCGGCAGTTCCAGGCCGGGCAAACGCCGCACAGCCACCGCTGGTTTCGCTGGTTCAACGAGGCGCCCGTGGTGATGCTGCTGGCGGTGAGCATTCTGGTGGTGGTCAAGCCGTTCTGAAGGCGCGCGCGAAGGTAGCGCACAACGTTTCCCCATGCTGCACGAACACAAATCCGCTGCCTGGCCTTTGACGCTGTTGTACGCGGCGCTGATTGTGTACGCGAGCCTGTATCCGTTTGCCGGCTGGCGCAATCAGGGCCTGTCGCCGCTGGTTTTTTTGCAGGCGCCGCTGCCGCGCTACTGGACGGGGTTTGACGTGGCGATCAACGTGGCGGGCTACGCGCCGCTTGGTTTTTTGCTGACGCTGGCGTTGTTGCGCGGGCGTTGGCGTTGGCTGTGCGTGTTTGTGGCGACGCTGGCGGCGGCGACGCTGTCGCTGCTGATGGAAGGCACGCAGACTTATCTGTCCAACCGCGTGGCGTCCAATGTGGATTGGGCGCTCAATACAAGCGGCGCGTTGGCGGGCGCATTGGCGGCGTTTGCGCTGGAGCGGCTTGGCGCCATCGACCGCTGGCGGCGTTTTCGCTCGCGCTGGTTCGAGCGCGATTCGCGCGGTGCGCTCGTGCTGCTGGCGCTGTGGCCGATCGGGCTTTTGTATCCGCCGCCGGTGGCGTTCGGGCAGGGGCAGGTGTATGCGCGCCTGCTGCAAGCGTGGGCGGCCTGGGTGGCCGATACGCCGTTTGAAATCTGGACTTCGCGGCAGCAGTCATGGCCCGCTTGGCAACCGCTTTTGCCCTGGCAGGAGTTGACTTGCGTGGCCCTGGGCGTCCTGGCGCCGTGCTTGCTGGGCATCAGCGTGATCCGGTACGCGGGGCGCAGGCTGTTGTTTTGCGTGGCGGCGCTGGCGGCGGGCGTTGGCGTTTGCGCGCTTTCGGCGGCTTTGAGTTACGGCCCGGCCCACGCGTGGGCGTGGTACAGCGATACGGTGGAGCTTGGCCTGGTGGCGGCGGCGCTGGCTTGTCTGGTGCTGGTTTTCCTGCCCCGGCGCTGGTGCGCGCTGGCGCTGGCGGCGGCGCTGCTGGGGCAACTGGCGCTGCTGAACGCGGCGCCGCAAAATCCGTATGACACGCTCGCGTTGCAGCAGTGGGAGCAAGGCCGCTTCATCCACTTTCACGGGCTGGCCCAGTGGGTAGGCTGGCTTTGGCCCTTTGCGGCCCTGGGCTATTTGCTGGCGCGGCTGGCGGGCGCGCGCGGCAGGGCACGGGCTGAAACGTAGAATTTGCCGCATGACAACAAACCACAGCACGCCGCTGTATTTCCAGCGGCACATTTTTTTCTGCCTGAATCAGCGCCCGGACGGCGAGTCTTGCTGCGCCGACCAGAACGCGCGCGGCGCGTTCGATCGGTGCAAGGCCTTGGTCAAGCAAGCCGGTCTGGCGGGCGCGGGCCAGGTGCGCGTCAACAAGGCGGGCTGCCTGGACCGGTGCGCGGGCGGCCCCGTGGCGGTGGTCTATCCGGAAGGCGTCTGGTACACGTTTGTGGACGATGCCGACATCGAAGAAATTGTGCAATCGCACCTGAAAAACGGCGTGGTGGTCGAGCGCCTGTTGCTGCCCCCGGGCGTGGGGCGGTGAGCGCGGTGTTTGGGCGCGCCAGCTTGCGCGCGATGACGCCATGAATGCATCCAGACAAACACTGGCGCTGCGCGGGCCTGTGGGCGCGCTGGAGGCGCTGCTTGACTTGCCCGACGCGCTGCCGCCGCCTGACGCCCGGTTGGGCGGGCAGCCGCCGCGCGGCACGGCGGTGATTGCGCATCCGCATCCCCTGTTTGGCGGCACCATGAACAACAAGGTGGTGAGCACACTGGCGCGCGCCTTTGCGCGCAGCGGCTGGCGTGCCGTGCGTTTCAACTTCAGGGGTGTGGGCGCCAGCGCGGGCAGCTACGACGAAGGCGCTGGCGAATTGCTGGATTTGCTGGCCGTGATCGAACAAACGGCCACGGGCGGCCAGCCGCTGGCTTTGGCCGGGTTTTCGTTTGGCGCGTTTGTCGCGGCGCGCGCGGCACAGCGCCTGTTTGCCGAAGAAGCCGCTGCGGCGACGCAGCCGTTTTCGCTGGCAAGCCTGGTGCTGGCGGGCACGGCGGCAGCGCGCTTTGACGTACCGCCCGTGCCAGCGCATTTGCACGCGCTCACGCTGGTGGTGCATGGCGAGCAGGACGACACGGTGCCGCTGGCCGACGTCATGAACTGGGCGCGCCCGCAGTCGCTTGCCGTGACCGTGGTGCCCGGCGGCGGGCATTTCTTTCACGGACAATTGCCGCTGCTGCGCGGATTGGTCGAGCGCCACCTGCGCGGCGCGTGGGACGGACGGTGCGCGATGCCCGATCCGTTGGCCGGTTGAGTTTTTCCCTGGTTGATCTGAATATGCGTTTGCAAAACCCGTTGCTGAAATCGTTCTGGATTTTTTGTTGGCTGGCGGCGCTGGCCCTGACAGCGCGCGCGCAGTTGCCGCAGCCGCCGGAGGTGGCGGCCAAGGCCTGGCTGGTGATGGATGTCACGTCGGGGCAAATCCTGGCCGCCAAGGACGCGGACGCGCCGGTGGAGCCTGCGTCGCTGACCAAGCTCATGACAGCGTATCTGGTGTTCGACGCGCTGCGTGGCAAGAAAATCAGCCTTGAGCAGACGCTGCCGGTCTCTGAGCGCGCCTGGAAGATGCCCGGATCGCGCATGTTCATCGACCCGAAGATGCAGGTGCCCGTGGAAGACTTGCTCAAGGGCATGATCGTGCAGTCGGGCAACGACGCCACCATGGCGCTGGCCGAGGGCGTGGCCGGATCGCAAGAGCGTTTCGTGCAACTCATGAACGACCAGGCCCGGGCGCTGGGCCTGAAAAACACCACCTACAAAAACCCGGAAGGCTTGACGGTGCCCGGCCACACCACCACGGCACGCGATTTGTCGATTCTGGCGACGCGCCTGATGAAAGACTTTCCGCAGTACGTGCACTACTACAGCCTCAAAAAATACCGCTATCCGGGCACGCCCGCCAGCAACGACACCAACCGCAACATGCTGCTGTTTCGCGACCCGACGGTCGATGGCCTGAAAACCGGGCACACCGAAGCGGCTGGCTATTGCCTTGTGGCGACGGCGCAACGCGCGTTTGCCGATGTGGGCCAGCGCAGGGTTTTGTCGGTGGTGCTGGGCGCGGCCAGCGAGAAAGCGCGCGCCAACGAATCGCAAAAGCTGCTGAACTGGGCCTACACCGCCTACGAGGACGTCAGGCTGTTTGAGGCCAACCAGCCCGTCGCCACGCCACGGGTGTGGAAAGGCAAATCGGCTGAACTCAAACTGGGGCGCACCGTGCCCATCGTGGTCTCTGTGCCAAGCGGCGCGGCGCGGCAGATCAGCACCGAGGTGCTGCGCCCCGAGCCGCTGATTGCGCCCTACAAGAAGGGCCAGGCCGTGGCGACGCTCAAAATCAAAGCGGGTGAAACGCCGCTGGCCGAAGTGCCGCTGGTCGTACTGGAATCCGTGGACGAAGCGGGCCTGCCGGGGCGCATCTGGGACGCCATCCGCCTGTGGATCAAATAGCCGCTGGCCCCGGGCACTTGCCTGCAACGCGCCAAATTGGCTACAATCGCAGGCTTTTCCCAATATTCGAAGAGGGTGTGCTCTGCGCTTGGCGCCGGGCGCGCCCGGATTTACGCTAGGGACATTCATTCATGCCAACCATCAATCAATTGGTGCGTCAGGGCCGGACCGTTGAAAAAATCAAGTCCAAAAGCCCCGCGATGCAAAACAGCCCGCAGCGTCGCGGCGTGTGCACCCGCGTGTACACCACGACGCCCAAGAAGCCCAACTCCGCCATGCGCAAGGTTGCCAAAGTGCGCCTGACCAACGGGATCGAGGTCATCTCCTACATCGGCGGCGAAGGCCACAACTTGCAGGAGCACAGCGTGGTGCTGGTGCGCGGCGGTCGTGTCAAGGACTTGCCCGGCGTGCGCTACCACATCGTGCGTGGCTCGCTTGACTTGCAAGGCGTGAAAGACCGCAAGCAGTCGCGCTCCAAGTACGGCGCCAAGCGGCCCAAGAAGGCTTGATGGGCGCGTGTGCCGCGCGCATCAACAAGGCTCTGGAAAAACATTCGTCCACGGAGAAACCCTGTGAATCGCAAGCAACAGCATGGCTGGAAAACCCCCCTGTGCGCTGCCGTGCTGTGCGCAGTGGTGTGTGCGCCACAGGTGGCCCTCTCGCAGGAGAGGCAATTGTCGGGCGAGGAGCAGCAAGAGATGGCGCGCCTTCTTCTGGGCGACGAAATTCGCTCCGGGAAGCTGACGTTGCGGCAAGGGGCGGATTACGTGAAATGCACGCAAGAGGCCTACGCCAGGGACTTCTTCAACTCGCCCTCGGGCAAGCAATACCTCAAGGCCTTGCGCACTGTTGCTGGCGGCGAACAAGCCAGCGCGCAGGAGCAGGCAAAGGCGCGGGCGCAGCTTGATGGCTTGCAGCCTGAACTCAGGAAGTATCAGGACGAGGCCGAGACGCTGTGCGCAAAGAAGACGGGTGTTTCCGTACCGAAGGGAAAGGTTTTCGGTCAACAACCATGACGCGCGCGCAATGGTTGGCAGGGCGCGAGTCGCCCGCCGCCGCTGCGCCAGCATCGAAATGTTTTTTGACCCGCGCGGTCGAGCGCTCACACAGGTTGAGGCCGCTTGCGCGGGCTTGGGTTTTCGGGCCTGGCTGGCCGATCTGGCGGGCCGGGTCGAACAGGTTTTTTGGTGCCGGGTCGGGGTTGACACGACTCTGATCCGGCGAAGTGGCCTTGGTTTTCAAGGTCGAGTAAGTGCAGGCCCCGGATGGGTCTGCGCGGCAGGTGGAGACGCTGGACTTTCTCTGCCTGTCAACTGAAGCAAAGAGGTGAAATATGCCGCGTCGTCGCGAAGTCCCCAAGCGTGAAATCCTGCCGGATCCCAAGTACGGCAATGTGGAACTCTCCAAGTTCATGAACGTGATCATGGAGGGTGGCAAAAAAGCCGTGGCCGAACGCATCATTTACGGCGCGTTCGAGCAAATGGAAAAGAAAACGGGCAAAGACCCCCTGGAGCTTTTCACCGTTGCCATCAACAACGTGAAGCCGATGGTCGAGGTCAAGTCCCGCCGCGTGGGCGGGGCCAACTACCAGGTGCCTGTGGAAGTTCGTCCCGTGCGCCGTCTGGCGCTGTCGATGCGCTGGATCAAGGAAGCCGCCCGCAAGCGCGGCGAAAAATCCATGGCGCAACGCTTGGCCAATGAGCTGCTGGAAGCGGGCGAAGGCCGTGGCGGCGCCATGAAAAAGCGCGATGAAGTGCACCGCATGGCCGAGGCCAACAAGGCCTTCTCGCACTTCCGTTTCTAACCCCCGTTTCGTTCAGCGACATGCGCCCAAGGTGTTTCCGGACGGGCCGCGCGCGCAAGCTGCGCCGCCGCCCTGCCGGGACTTTTCGTTGAACCGCAACCCCCCCTGACACACCTGGCGCTCTATTTTCGAAGGAATCATCATGGCTCGCAAAACACCCATCGAGCGTTATCGCAACATTGGCATTTCCGCGCACATCGACGCTGGCAAGACGACGACGACCGAGCGCATTCTGTTCTACACCGGCGTGAACCACAAGATCGGCGAAGTGCACGATGGCGCGGCGACGATGGACTGGATGGAGCAAGAGCAAGAGCGCGGCATCACGATCACCTCGGCGGCCACCACGTGCTTCTGGAAGGGCATGGATCTGACCTACCCCGAGCACCGCTTCAACATCATCGACACCCCGGGCCACGTGGACTTCACCATCGAGGTGGAGCGTTCCATGCGCGTGCTCGACGGCGCCTGCATGGTGTACTGCGCCGTGGGCGGCGTGCAGCCGCAGTCCGAAACCGTCTGGCGCCAGGCCAACAAATACCGGGTGCCGCGCCTGGCTTTCGTGAACAAGATGGATCGCACGGGCGCCAACTTCTTCAAGGTGGTCGACCAAATCAAAACGCGCCTCAAAGGCGTGCCGGTGCCCATCGTGATTCCCGTTGGCGCTGAAGAAAACTTCAAGGGCGTGGTCGATCTGCTCAAGATGAAGGCCATCATCTGGGACGAAGCCTCGCAGGGCATGAAGTTCAGCTACGAGGACATTCCGGCTGATTTGGTGGACACCGCAAAGCAGTGGCGCGAGAAGATGGTCGAATCCGCGGCCGAGGCCACGGAAGAGCTGATGAACAAATACCTCGAAAACGGGGATTTGTCCGAAGCCGAAATCAAGCAGGGCCTGCGCTTGCGCACCATCGCCACCGAGATTCAGCCCATGCTGTGCGGCACGGCGTTCAAGAACAAGGGCGTGCAGCGCATGCTCGACGCCGTGATCGACTTCCTGCCTTCGCCGGTTGACATTCCGCCGGTGGCCGGCCACGACGAGAACGACAAGGAAGTGACGCGCAAGGCCGACGACGGCGAGAAATTCTCGGCGCTGGCCTTCAAGCTGATGACTGATCCGTTCGTGGGTCAGCTCACTTTCGTGCGCGTCTATTCCGGCGTGCTCAAGAAGGGCGATACGGTGCTCAACACCGTCAAGGGCAAGAAAGAGCGCATTGGCCGCATTGTGCAGATGCACGCCAATGAACGTCAGGAAATCGAGGAAATCGTGGCTGGCGACATCGCCGCCTGCGTGGGGCTGAAAGATGTCACCACGGGCGAAACGCTGTCCGATCCCGGCACCGCCGTGCTGCTTGAGCGCATGGTGTTTCCTGAACCCGTGATTTCGCAGGCCGTGGAACCCAAGACCAAGGCCGACCAGGAAAAGATGGGCATCGCGTTGCAGCGTCTGGCGGCGGAAGACCCGTCGTTTCGCGTGCGCACCGACGAAGAGTCGGGCCAGACCATCATCTCCGGCATGGGCGAATTGCACCTGGAAATCATCGTTGACCGCATGAAGCGCGAATTTGGCGTGGAAGCCAACGTGGGCAAACCCCAGGTGGCCTACCGCGAAACCGTGCGCAAGACCGTCACCGATGTGGAAGGCAAGTTCGTGCGCCAATCGGGCGGCAAGGGCCAGTACGGTCACGTGGTGTTCACGCTGGAGCCGCAAGAGGCGGGCAAGGGCTTCGAGTTTGTCGACGAGATCAAGGGCGGCGTGGTGCCGCGCGAATACATTCCCGCCGTGCAAAAGGGCGTGGAAGAGGCGCTCACCAGCGGCGTGCTGGCGGGCTACCCGGTGGTGGATGTCAAGGTGCGTTTGACCTTCGGCTCGTACCACGACGTGGACTCGTCTGAACAGGCCTTCAAGATGGCGGCCATCTTCGGCTTCAAGGAGGCCGCCAGAAAGGCCAATCCGGTCATTCTCGAACCCATGATGGCCGTGGAAGTCGAAACGCCTGAAGAGTACGCGGGCAACGTGATGGGCGATCTGTCCTCGCGCCGCGGCATGGTGCAAGGCATGGACGACATGGTTGGCGGCGGCAAGATCATCAGGGCTGAAGTGCCGCTGTCGGAAATGTTTGGCTATTCGACCACGCTGCGCTCGGCCACGCAGGGCCGCGCCACGTACACGATGGAGTTCAAGCACTATTCGGAAGCTCCGAAAAACGTGTCCGACGGCATCGTGGCCGCGCGCGCCAAGTAAGAAAGTCTGGCGCGCGGGCCGCTCGCTGGCGGCCTGCGCAGCCTTTCTGCGCGGCAAGCCATGCAAGTGGTTTCCCGCGCAACCAAAGTGGTTCTCACCTGGGAACCCGTCTGCGATTCAGAGCGCCACAGGCGCCCGTGCCCAAGGAGCAACGCATCTGGATGCAAACGCAAAACCACCCCGCGGGCATTTGTTCTTTAACTGGAGTTTTTTGAAATGGCAAAAGAGAAATTTGAGCGCAAGAAGCCGCACGTCAACGTAGGGACGATAGGGCACGTGGATCACGGCAAGACCACGCTGACGGCGGCCATAGCGACGGTGCTGTCCAAGAA
>JAISNB010000037.1 GCA_031276435.1 Burkholderiaceae bacterium
CTCGTGCGCTACGAAAAGCTCGAACGCAGTTTCCTCGCCCTCAACCACCTCGCGGCGGCCATCATCGCCTTCCGCAAGGTGCCGTTGACCGTTAATATTATTTACGGATAGATTCTAAGCACAACCAATACGCGCCGCGAACAATTTCCTGCCCATGCCATGGCGCTTGCTTTGGCGATGTGGCGCGCCAGGCAGCCTCGGTTCTTGTCTTTTCTTGCCCGCTATGCGCGGGGATGCCGCAGGGCGTGGTGGGGCCTGCGCTCATGCGGCTCGATAGCGTTGCAGACAGGGCAGTCCCTGTGGCACGCGCGGCAGGCGGCAACGCGCACCGAGACTCTTCGCTGCCGTGCCGGGCGGGCGCTTGGGCAGCGTTGGGGGGTGTTGTTGTCTCATTGCACCAACAGTTTCAAGTTTTGCACGTGTGCAGGCATTTTTGCCAAAATTTGAGAACAAACCCATAAAATACTACTACTAAATCATTACTATTTTGTCTTTCCGGGCGACCAAATACAGTATATGGTTGTAACTATACAAATTTGGAATGCCTGCTGCTCCAGGCGCGGAGCAATCCCAGCAGGCTGCATGACACGAAAATTTGTATAGAATCGCAGCTTTTCCCACCTTTGAGCCGCATGGTGAAGTTTTCTCTGAAGCACAGGCTGGACTTTTTGACTGGACGCTTCCTCTCTCTTGCCACGCTGTCGGGGGCTGTTGTGTTGCTCATGTGCTGTGCGTTCTCTGCTGCTGCGCGCGCGGCTTCGAACGAAGTCGTGGTGAAGCCCGGTGTCTTGCCAGTACCGATAACTATCAACAAATTCTACGAATTTCCACTGGTGGTTAGCGATGCGAACGGCGCTGGCGTACCAGGGCTGGGTCTGAAAATTCGCGGGCGCATGCCCGAGCACGCTCATGGGCTGCCCACAGAGCCTCAAATCGTTGATGAAGGCGAAGGACGCTACCGGGTCAAAGGATTGAGCTTCAATATGCCAGGCCAATGGGTGATAGAAATTCTGCGTGACGGTGATTTGCTGTTTCGACAGAAATTCATGGTGCGGTTTTGAAGTTCATCATGTCCAGGGTTTTGCTGGCCTCCTGCGGATTGGTTTTTACTCTGCTGCTCATCCTGTTTCTGATGTTCCACCACACCCATGCCGGGAGTATGCATTCGATGTGGTCAGACGACGATATCGCCGTTTTACGGAGTTTGCGTTTTTCCACACAAGACGTTGCCGACAAGAATCGCTCCAATGAACTGCTTTTCCGGGAGGATGCCATCGAGTTGGGCAGGCGCTTATTTCACGATACTGGCCTGAGCGGTTCTGGCAAAGTGGCCTGCGCGTCCTGCCATCGGCCGGAAGATGGTTATCAGGACACGCAGTCCATTACCTACCAGCTCGATCCGGACGCAATGCATCGCGCGCCCGGTTTGCTGGGAGTCGCTTTACAGGACTGGTTTTTCTGGGATGGTCGCGCGGACTCGCTCTGGAGTCAGGCGCTGGTTGTTATCGAAAGCCCGATGGAGATGGCGTCGAGCCGTTTGTACGCGGTGCGGCATCTGTGCACGCAATATGGGGGAAACTTTTCCGAGCTGCTACAAAGTTGCCGCGGGGTCGACCTGTCCGCCGTGCCCGTGCACGCCTCGCCGCGAGTGGCTGATGAGAACTGGAGAAATCTTGGCGCCGAACAGCGGGATAAGATCAACAAACTGTTTGTCGTTATCGGGAAAAGTATTGCCGCTTTCGAGGCCGGGCTGATGCCACCGATCTCCCGCTTTGATCTTTATGTCGATGCGCTTGTCGAAGGCAATCATGCCAGGGCCGCTACGCTCCTGGATGAAAAAGAATTGGCTGGATTAAAGCTGTTTCTTAATACGCAGATCACCGGCTGCATCAATTGTCACAACGGCCCGATGTTCTCCAGTTCGGGTTTTTTTGCCGTCGCAACCGACACGCCGGGAAAGCCGGAGCATGACCGCCAGCGTGGCGTTGGCATTTTGCTTGACAGCGAATTCAACTGCCTGAAATGGGACGAGGGCGATTCCGGGGGCTGTCCCAAACTCCAGTACATCAAGAACGATCCCGCAGAGACGACGGGCGCCTATAAGGTGCCCTCGCTGCGCAATCTTCGTCATGCGCCCGCTTTCATGCATGACGGTAGTCTTCCGAATCTCGGAGCCGTCATCGAACACTACCGGACTCCCGCAATTTTTCCCTTGCGGCATATTGATATTCGTCCAGCGGCAATGCTGCCGCATCAGCGCGAGCAATTGCTCGCTTTTTTAAATGTACTTGGAACAGGCGTTTCTCGCCAGGAACCTCAATGAAAAATAAATTTTTCCTGTTGCCCTTGTTGTCCTTTTTTCATCTGGCAGCGCAAGCGCATGTGCAATGGTTTGTTACGACCGAGCAGATGAAGAATGTTTCCCTGCCGCTGGACATGGTGAGCCTGTGGCTGACTGTGGGCGTGCTGGCCTGCACACTGGTCGCGGTGCTGTTGACCCGGCATGCCAGCATCTCTTCGATCACGGAGCAACTGCTTTGCCGCATTCCCGTGTTTGACCACCGGCTGTATCTGGTGTACTTCATGACCTTGATTGCTGTTTTTCTTGTCATGATCCTGCTCCAGGGCGGATTTCTCGCGCCCAACCTGATTTTGCCGCAATCCCTGTTGTCACTCGGCGTTTTGCTGCAAGCGGCCATCGTTGTCTGTGCGACATTCAGCACGTCGCTGGCAGGGATTGTGATGCTGATTACGACGCTGTTCGTTGTGTTCGTTTTTCCATCAATATCGATCAATTACGTGTTCGAGCTTGGCGCCATCGGCATTTTCATGGTGTTGAACGGGCCAGTCATCAGTACTGTGGATCAATGGATGCTGCCTGCGTGCAAGTCGGAACGGTTTTGGAAGCTTTCTGTCCGGATTCTCCGCATGGGTATCGGTTTGCAACTGGTCGTACTCGCCCTCACGGAAAAATTGATATATCCGGGTTTGGGGCTTGTTTTTATCGAGATGTATCCGTTTTATAACTTTTTCATCCTCCTCGGACTGGATCAGGTAAGCAATTTGCATTTCATTTATTTCATTGGTATTTCCGAATTGGTGTTGGGATTGATGTTGATGTTTGGCATTGCCAGCCGCCTGGTGCTGGTGGCGTTGGCCGCAGCCTTTACGACAACCGCCATTATCCACGGCGTGCATGAAATTCTGGGTCACCTGCCGATTTTCGCCGCCGCCGTTATTTTGTTGCTGGAATGCGTCAATCAAGCCAGACCGCGAGGCCAGTCCCGCAAGAAAGGTGTTTGAGGATGTTTCCTGAAAAATCAATGAGATGCCACGGAGCCGGACGGAGCGGGAATATGCAGGGTTTTGCTAACGGCATCTTTTTGTGAATGACAAGTTAGTTCTTGGTACTGCGTTCAAAGGGATGCGCCGCGCGGCAAACCGGGGCCATGCACACAGGGCATTGTTGCGGGCGGGAACGAACCGCCGCCCAGAATAAGTTGTTCCAATCTTCCGGGCGCGGCGTTCTCTTCTCTTAACCCGGAAGCCTGCTCATGAAGAAAAAGTGCTGCCCGCGCAATGCAGGCGCTGGCAGCCGCTTGTGCATGCCGCCAGCGATGGCGCTGAGCGCGCAGGATTGCAGCGCGAACGAACCCACCCAGTCCCCCGCACTGGATAAGGAAGGTCGGCCCCCGGCAGAAATGACTTCAGACGACAGCAAGTAAGTGGTCTTGCGCCTTATATGTCTCAGGGCATGGTGGTGGAGTAGCGCGTGTGATCGATCACGGGCCGATGGCGCCGCGCGCGCAGACAGGGCAGAGACCCTGGGGGCGCAGGCAGGCGGCAATGCTACCGAGTCTCGCGCTGCCGTGCCGGGCGGGCGCCTGGCAGCGTTGAGCGGGATTTTTGTCTCATTGTGACAACATTTTTGCGCGTGGGCAGGCCAAAAAATGAGAACAAAGTCACACTTTTGGACTATTTTTTTGTTGTCATGCGCTTCAAAGTGACCAACTCCCGTATAGTGAAGGCTACTTCAAAGTAGCTGCCGTCCAAGCCTTGGGCGCGCGGCGTTTTCATGACCGACCTGTATGAAGCACTATCCAAAAAATGTTGTCCGCAGAGCGCGGACACTGCTGGCGCTGGCCGTCGCTTGCATGTTGCCAGCGGCGGCGTTGTACGCGCAAGATCGCAGCGCAAGCGAGCCGATCAAGCCCCTGCCGCCCAAACCCGCGCTGGATGCCAAGAAGGTCGAGCTGGGCAGGCTGTTGTTCAATGACGCGCGGTTTTCCGATGACGGGTCGGTGTCTTGCGCCTCGTGCCACAAGGTCGAGGCGGGCGGGGCCGATGCGGGGCGCAAGCTCTCTGTTGGGGTGCGCAAGCAAAGCGGAACCATCAACTCGCCATCGGTGCTCACGGCGGCCTACAACTTTCGCCAGTTCTGGGATGGTCGCGCCGACACGCTGGAAAACCAGATTCCGCATGTGCTGAGCAATCCGCGCGAGTTTGGCAGCACCTGGCCCGCGGTGGTGGCGCGCCTGAGCGCCGATCCCAAGCTGGTTGGCGCCGTCAAGGAGGTGTACGGCACAACCGCGCTTTCGCAGCGCAATCTGAGCGATGCCATCGCCACGTATGAACGCTCGCTGCCGGAGCCGTCGCGTTTCGATCAATACCTGCGTGGCGACAGCCAGGCCATTACCGAGGATGAGCGGCAAGGCTACGTCAAGTTCAAGTCGTATGGTTGCATTGCCTGCCACCAGGGCGTGAACGTGGGCGGCAACATGTATCAGCGCTTGGGCGTGCTGGGCGATTACTTCAACGACCGCGGCGGCCCGCTGACCACGGACGACATGGGGCGCTTCAACGTGACCCGGCGCGAATCGGACCGGCACGTCTTCAAAGTGCCCAGTCTGCGCAACGTGGCGCTGACGCCGCCTTATTTCCACGATGGCTCGGCCACCACTTTGGAGCAGGCCGTGCAGGCCATGTTCAAGTACCAGTTGGGCCGCAGCGCGCCGCCGCAGGATGCCGCCCAGATCGTGCAGTTTCTGCGCGCGCTGACGGCGCAATCGATTGAAAAGAACCAGCGCGGCGCTACCACCGCCGCCACGGCACAAGCGAGCCAGAAGCCATGAAGCCCAGAACCCGAACCTTTGTCTCCTGGCTGATTGGCTTGCTGCTGGCCGCCCTGGCCTTTGGTGTGCTGGGCTTTCTGGTGGTCAAAAGCCGCAGCTACGACTCGCAACTGCGCACCGATCTGGTCGCCAACCTGCGCGATTTGCGCGAGATGAACGCGCGGCTGGACGTGGATGTGCTGCGCTCGCGCAATGGCCTGAACAACGACTACGACCCGTTGGGCGAAAACTTGCAGGCCATCCAGAGCGTCAATGAGCGCCTGATGGCGCAAGCGGCCAACGCCCGCATGGATGCCACAGCCCTCAAGAATCTGGCCGATGTGTTCCAGCAAAAGCTCAATGTCATCGACGACTTCAAGGCCACCAACGCCATTTTGCTGAACTCGCTGCGCTACCTGCCCACGGCCATGGAAGATGTGGAAAAAAATCCGCAGGCCGACGCCGACTTGCGCCTGCGCGTCAACCGGGTGGTGGCCGACGTTTTTCGTGCCAGCCTGCTGAGCGATTCGATCAACGCGCAGCAGGTGCGCGCCCAGTTGCGGCAGGTCATCGAGAACGTGGCCATCACGGCGGGGCCTGAATCGGAGCTTGCGCAAATCGCGCAGGGCTTTCAGCTTCACGCGCTCACCATCTTGCGCCAGCGCGAAACCGAAGTGACCCTGTTCGAGCAATTGCAGGCCATTCCGATGCGCAGGCAGCTCGATGCCGCGCAGTCATCGCTGGAAGCGCAGTTCGAGCTACGGTCCGAAGGCAGCGAGATGTACCGCGACTTCCTGGCCATCTACTCGGCCGTCCTGTTGCTGGGGCTGTTCTACATCGCCTGGCGTCTGGCGGCCAGTTACCGCCTGCTGGCGCGTGCCAATCGCCAGCTTGGCGAGGCCAACGCGCATCTGGAGCAGCGCGTGGAAGAGCGCACGCACGACCTCAACCGCGCCATGGAAGACCTCAAGGCATCCGAGGCCGACCTGATCCAGTCAGAAAAAATGGCCTCGCTGGGGCAAATGGTGGCGGGCGTCGCGCACGAGATCAATACGCCGCTGGGCTACGTGCGTGGTACCGTGGAATTCATGGATGGCGTCATGGGCGGCAACATCCACCCGTATTGCGAGCAAACGCGCCAGCTTCTGCAAGCCATGCGCAAGCCCGACGCCACCGAGGACGAAATCCATCAAAACTACGAAACGGCGCTGGCGAGCATGGAAAACATGGACGCGCAGCTCACGAGCGATTTGCAAACCGCGCTGAAAAACAGCCTGCACGGGCTGGACCAGATCAGCGAGATCGTGCTCAACCTCAAGAACTTCAGCCGCCTCGACCGCAGCCGCAACACCTTGTACAAGGTAGAAGACGGCATCGACAGCGCCTTGCTGCTGGCCAAGCAGCAGGTCAAGCACCGCAAAATCGTCAAGATGTACGGCAACACGGTGCCCATCCTGTGTGCGCCCTCGCAAATCAACCAGGTCATGCTCAACCTCATCACCAACGCAGTGCAGGCCACCACCGAAGAAAACGGCACCATCACCATCACCACGACCCACAAGAATGCCGACACCATTCAGATCAAAGTGGCCGACAATGGCAAGGGCATACCGGAAGATCAGCTTGGGAAAATCTTCGATCCCTTCTACACCACCAAGGCCATTGGCCAGGGAACCGGGCTTGGGCTGTCCATCGTGTACAAAATCATCGAACAGCACAAGGGCAAGATCGAAGTCTTTTCCAGGCCCGGGGTTGGAACGCTGTTTTCCATAGAGCTTCCCGTCGGCAGCGCGGACAAAAACGAACCCGGGGCGGAAACCACCACAAGCGGTGAGTTGCTGCTCCTGGATGATTGAGACAAACCTGAAAACCAGGGAGAAAACCACAATTGGAACACCCACAAACAGCCAACCCGGCCCGGACGGCCAGCGGTTTCAAAACCGATCGCGCCGCCGCAAGCAAGGCCACCGTACTGCTGCTCGACGACGAGGAGCGCGTCGTCGAAACGCTGCGCATGATCTTGCGCCCGTTCTACAACGTGCTGACCGCAACCGAAGGCCAGGCCGCGCTGCAATTGCTTTTGGCCCACAAGGTGCAGGTCATCATCAGCGACCAGCGCATGCCCAACATGACTGGCGTGGAATTCTTGCGCAAGGCGCGCCAGATTTCCCCGGCCAGCGTGCGCATCCTGCTGACGGGCTTCTCCGATCTCAAGGCCATCATCGACTCGGTCAACGAGGGCGAAGTCTTTCGCTTTCTCAACAAACCCTGGGGCAATGCCGAACTGCTTTCCGTGGTGACCGAAGCCGTCGAAGTGGCGCGCCAGATCGACACCGTTGCCCCGGACGTCAAACAGTCCCTGGCCGAAAACGCGCAAGTCCAAATTCCGGAAGCCGCCTCTGAAGCGGCCCACGCGGAGCAGCCAGCGGCCACCGCTGCTGCTGCGGCGGCGCGACATCACCACCTGCCGCCAGTCACCAAGGGCGTGGTGCTGGTCAAAACACCCAACCGCACCTTGTACGACCAGATCATCCTGACGCTGCCGCAAGGCGTGGCCTGCCTGCACGCCGCCACACTGGACGAGGCGCTGGCCGTGCTGGAGCGCCACCCCGTCAACGTACTGGTGGCGCACTTCGACAAAGTGGCCGACGCGCAAAACGAGGCGCTGGCCTTCAAACTGCTCAAGCGCGACTTTCCGGCGCTCATCAGCATTGCCCTGATCCGCAACACCGACGCCAACGACCTGATCTCCATGATCAACCAGGCGCGCGTATTCCGCTGCGCCACCCTGCCTTGCAAGGCGTCGCTGGTCAGTTTCTTCATCGTCAGCGCCCTGCGCCAGCACCAGACCCACCTGGCCGCGCCGCAATTGCTGCAAACGCAGCGCGCCGAACGCTTCGACGTGCCCGCGCAGGCGACCAGCGACGGTCGCTCTGACCCGGCCACCACGGGGCTGCTCTCGCGCATCGGCTCCATTTGCAAGCGATGGCTGGGCGCGCCAGCGGCCAGTAACTGAACCGCATCGGGCTTTTTGGGGTGTCTTGCCGCCGCCGGGCGCCTCAAACGCCAATGGCAAATACGGCAGGGGCGCGGCCAAGTTGCGGGCTGGCGCGCAGGCGCCAGTCTTGCACCGTCAGGCTGTGCGTGGCGGCTTCGGGCAAGGTCAGGGCCTGGCTGACGGATACGCGGGTTTGCGCTTGCAGTGTTTGCAGCATGGTCGCCAGCAAGGACTGGCTGCGGTAGGGTGTTTCGATGAACAACTGGGTTTGTCCGCTGGAGAGGGCCATCGCTTCCAGATCGCGCAGCCGCCGGGTCAGCAGCGCGGCGTCTTGCGGCAGGTAGCCCACAAAGGCAAAGTTCTGCCCGTTCAGGCCGCTGGCGGCCAGCGCCAGAATCAGCGAGCACGGTCCCGCCAGCGGTGTGACGGGGATGCCAAGCGCGTGCGCCGCGCGCACGACGGAGCTTCCAGGGTCGGCCACGGCGGGCAGGCCGGCTTCGCTGACCAGGCCCATGGCATATCCGGTCAATGCGGGCGCGAGCAGTTTTTGGGCGTCCCAGGCGGCGGCAGTGCCGCCGCGTCCGGCATGGTCGCCTTTTTTGTGGATGGCATGCGGCAGTTGCGCGATCCGGATTTGCTGGAGCGGCCTCGCCAGGGGCGCCTCGGCATGGACGCGCTTCAAGAACGCGCGCAAGGATTTGGCGTTTTCGCATACCCAGTGCTCAAGCCGCGCCGCCGTGGCGATGGCGGCAGCCGGCAGGGTTTGCGACAGCGGCGCGGACTGGTCGTCGCAGCCATGATCCAGCGGCGTGGGCACCAGGTACAGGCAGCCGGTTGGGCGGCGGGTTTGCGACTGCTCGCTCATGGCAGTTGAAATCCGGCGGCGCGCAGCAGGCGGGCGGTGCGAATCAGCGGCAGTCCGATCAGGGCCGTGGCGTCGTCGCTGTGAATGGCTTGCAGCAGGGCGATGCCCAGGCCTTCGCTTTTGGCGCTGCCAGCGCAGTCGTAGGGTTGTTCGGCGCGCAGGTAGCGCTCGATTTCGGCATCCGTGAGGTCACGAAATTGCACGCGGACGGTTGCCAGCTCTTGCTGCGCGAGTCTTGCGCTTTCGCATACCGCGGCTACGGCGGTGTGGAAGATGACGGTTTGCGCGCGCATGCACTGAAGCTGGGCGGTGGCGCGCGCGTGGTTGCCGGGTTTGCCCAGCGCCTGGCCATGCAGGTCGGCCACCTGGTCTGATCCGATGACCAGCGCGTGGGGATGCAGGCGCGCCACGGCCCGCGCCTTGGTCAGGGCCAGGCGCTCGGCCAGCGTGCGTGGCGCTTCGCCGGGCAGGGGCGTTTCGTCCACATCGGGCGCGACGGTGGTAAACGGCAGGCCAAGGCGCGCCAGCAGTTCGCGGCGGTAGCGCGATGTGGAGGCCAGGATGAGGGCGGAGGGCAATTGGGGCATGGCTGGATTCTCTTACACTGCGCCAATGGCTCAGACACTGAATCCCCGGCGGCTCGATGTGGCGCGCTTTGCCCGGCAAGACGCCCAGCTTGGCGGGCAGACGGCGCTGCGCGATTTTGCGCGCGTGGCGCAAGATTGCCATGCGGACATTGCGGCGGATAACGTGGTCGAATGGCTGGCCCATGGCGAGTTTCGCGCGGCGCCCGATGGCAGCGGCCACCCGGCGCTGCATTTGCGGGCGCGGGCGCAAATGCCCATGGTTTGCCAGCGTTGTCTGGAGCCGATGCTGATGGCTGTGGCTGTGGATCGGCATTTCGTGTTTTTGTCTGGCGAGGCGCAGGCCACGGCGCTGGACGATGCGTCGGAAGACGATTTGCTGGCGCTGGTGCGCGACTTCGATTTGCTGGCGCTGATCGAGGACGAGCTGATGCTCGCCATGCCACTGGTGCCCAGGCACGCCGCGTGCCCGGGTGCGCCACGTGTGGCGGCGCAAGACGATGCGGCGTTTGAAGCGGCCATGCGACAGCGGCGCAATCCCTTCGCCGCGCTGGAGAGCCTGAAAAAAAGAACGGTTTGAAACGCAACGCCCGATGGGCTGGGGCGTGGGGCCTCACGCACCTGAAACAAAGCGGGCCGCAAGCGCCGGAAAACGCTTGGGGCGCGGCCAGTTTTGGGGCCAAACCAACGTATAATCAGCGGTTTGGCAAAAACGGCTTTGGCCTGGACTTCCTTTCGCGGCGGTCTTGCGCCCAGCAGGCTTGCAAAAGCGGGTTGGGCGGCAGCAAGCCGCAGTCGCAAAGCCGGAAATTCATCGGATTTGATCGTCGGTTGCGCGGATCGGCAAGAAGCGCCCCCCACAGGGGCCTTGTATCGAATTGCGCGACGGGTCTGTTTTTATCGCAAGGAGCCATCATGGCTGTTCAGCAAAACAAGAAATCGCCGTCCAAGCGCGGCATGCACCGCTCGCACAACGCGCTCAGCGTGCCGGGCATCGCCGTCGAACCCACCACGGGCGAGACGCATCTGCGCCACCACATCAGCCCCAACGGTTACTACCGTGGCCGTCAGGTAATCAAGCCCAAGGCCGAAGAGGCGTGATTGTCCAGCCCCTTGCGGGGCGGGATCGCCATGCTGGCCTGTGGCCGCGGCGGCTGGCCTCGATCCGGGGGTCGCGCCGCCAGGCCCAAGCCCTCTGTACTTGCAAAATTGGCCCGAAGAAATGCCGCCGGGCGACGCGGCAAATCCGGGCCTGAATCGTGTTTGCGTTGGCGATTTTTTCAACGCTTTGGGTTTTGATTGTTGCCGGAGCCTTTCTGTCCGGGCGAAAGGGCTGGCCCTGATGAGCATGATTGTTCTGGCGGTTGACTGCATGGGCGGTGACCATGGTCCGGCTGTCATTTTGCCGGCCTGTCGCAAATTTCTGGACGCAAATGCCGACGCGCGGCTTTTGCTGGTGGGGCAGCCAGAGGCGCTGGGCGCGTTTTCGCACGAGCGCGCCACCGTGGTGGCGGCCACCGAGGTGGTCAGCATGGATGATGCAGTGGAAGTGGCGCTGCGCAAGAAGAAAGACTCTTCCACGCGCGTTGCCATCGAGCAGGTCAAAACGGGCGCGGCGCAGGCCGCTGTCTCCGCTGGCAATACCGGCGCGTTGATGGCCATCGCGCGCTATTTGCTCAAAACCATCGACGGCATAGAGCGCCCGGCCATTGCCACACAGTTGCCCAACGCCAGGGGCAAGGCGACTTTGGTGCTGGATCTGGGCGCGAATGTCGATTGCAGGGCCGGGCATTTGTTGCAGTTCGGGGTCATGGGCGCGGCGCTGGTTTCGGTGCTCAACAACGATCCGCATCCAACGGTCGGTTTGCTCAATATTGGCGAAGAAGCCATCAAAGGCAACGAAGAGATCAAAAAAGCGGGCGAATTGCTGCGCTTTGCCGCCGAGCGGGGCGATTTGAACTTCATCGGCAACATCGAAGGCAACGACATTTTCAAGGGCACGGCCGACATCGTGGTCTGTGACGGTTTTGTGGGCAATGTGGCGCTCAAAACCACCGAAGGCCTGGCGGCGATGCTGGTCGGATTCCTGCGCGAAGAGTTTTCGCGCAACACCCTGACCAAACTGGCCGCCCTGTGCGCCTATCCCGTTCTCAAGTCGCTGCAACGGCGCATGGATCATCGCCGCTACAACGGCGCGGCCCTGCTTGGCCTGCGCGGCCTGGTGTTCAAAAGCCATGGTTCGGCTGATGTGATTGGCTTCGAGCACGCGCTCTCGCGCGCGTATGATGCTGCGCGCAACCAGTTGCTGGAGCGCGTGCGCGATCGCATCGCGCACGCGGCCCCCCTGTTGCTGGCCGAAGGGCCGGAGGCGGTGGCAGCGGCGCAGGCCGCCTCTGACGCCGCCGCCGCGGACGGTCAGGCTCAGGCCTGAAGGGACTTGCCAGCGCCCGGGGCCGTCCGCCGCCGCAGTCTGGTCTGCCAAGAAAGACAAATTGAATGAGTCGAACCACCCGAATTACCGGCACCGGAAGTTATCTTCCGCCCAGGCGCGTGTCCAACGACGAACTGGTGGCCGACCTGGCCGGGCGCGGCATCGAAAGCTCGGACGCCTGGATTGTCGAGCGCACGGGCATCCGGGCGCGCCGTTTCGCGGCGCCTGATGTTGCGGCCAGCGAACTGGCGGTTCCAGCGGCGCGCGCCGCCTTGCAGGCCGCTGGCGTGGCGCCCGCGGACATCGATCTGATCGTGCTGGCGACGTCCACGCCCGACATGGTGTTTCCGTCCACGGCGGCCATCGTGCAGCACAAGCTGGGCATTGCGGGTTGTCCCGTGTTTGACGTGCAGGCGGTTTGCAGTGGTTTCATTTACGCGCTGACGGTGGCCGACGCACTGATTCGCACAGGCACGGCCCGGCGGGCGCTGGTGATTGGCGCGGAGGTGTTTTCGCGCATCCTCAATTTTGACGACCGCGCCACCTGCGTGCTGTTTGGCGATGGCGCGGGCGCCGTGGTGCTGGAGGCCAGCGACGCGCCGGGCATCATGGCCACCGATTTGCACGCCGATGGCCGCCATGTGGACATTCTGTGCGTGCCCGGGCAGGTGGCGGGCGGGCAGGTGATTGGCGATCCGCTGCTGCGCATGGATGGTCAGGCCGTGTTTCGCCTGGCCGTGAATGTGCTGGAGAAATCGGCCCGCGCGGTGCTGGGCAAGGCGGGCTTGAGCGAAGGCGATGTTGACTGGCTGATTCCGCATCAGGCCAACATCCGCATCATGAAGGGCACGGCCAGAAAGCTGCATTTGCCGCCCGAAAAACTGGTGGTCACGGTGGACGAGCACGGCAACACGTCGGCCGCTTCCATTCCGCTGGCGCTGGATCACGCGGTGCGCGCCGGGCAGGTCAAGCCCGGGCAGACCGTGCTCATCGAAGGCGTGGGCGGCGGCTTCACCTGGGGCGCCGTGCTCTTCAAAATGTAGCATGCGGGCAGGTGTTTTCAGGCCGCTGGCAGGATCATTTGAATCAAGGCGCGTCATCGCCACAGCAGGAGATTTACCGTGAAAAACTTTGCATTTGTCTTTCCCGGTCAGGGTTCGCAGTCGGTGGGCATGCTCGATGCGTGGGGCGATCACCCCGCCGTGCGTGAGGCGCTGGGGGAAGCGTCTGACGCGCTGGGCGAGGACATTGGCGCGCTGATCGCGGGCGGCCCCGCGCAGGCGCTGGCGCTGACTGCCAACACGCAGCCCGCCATGCTGACAGCCGGTGTGGCGTGCTGGCGCGCCTGGCGCGCCGAAGGCGGCGCGCTGCCCATGGCCGTGGCGGGCCATTCGCTGGGCGAATACACGGCGCTGGTGGCCGCCGGGGCACTGACCCTGGCGCAAGCCGCGCCGCTGGTGCGCTTGCGGGCGACGGCCATGCAGGAGGCTGTGCCGGTGGGCGCGGGCGCCATGGCCGCCATTTTGGGGCTTGAGGCCGCCAGGGTGATTGCCGGTTGCAAGGACGTGATGGCCGCTTTGGGCGGCGCTGGCAGCGCCGAAGTGGTGGAGGCCGTGAATTTCAACGATCCCGCGCAAACCGTGATTGCTGGCAGCAAGGCCGCGGTGGACAAGGCTTGCGAAGTGCTCAAGGGCATGGGCGCCAAACGCGCGCTGGCATTGCCGGTGTCCGCGCCATTTCATTCCAGTCTGATGCAACCGGCCGCGCTGCGCTTGCGCGAAGAACTGGCCCGTGTGCACATCGCTGCGCCCCAGATCGCCGTGGTCAACAACATCGATGTGGTGATTGAAAACACGCCCGAGGCCATTCGCGACGCGCTGTACCGGCAGGCTTTTGGCCCGGTGCGCTGGGTGGAGTGCGTGCGGAAAATCAAATCGATGGGGGCGGGCGTGCTCGTCGAATGCGGCCCCGGCAAGGCACTGGCGGGCATGACCCGGCGCATCGATCCGGATCTGACCAGCCTCAGCCTGTACGATCCGGCTACGCTGCAAGAAGCCCGGGCCGCCCTGGCGTAAAGCCGGGCCAGCACAACATGGACAAGAGGAATTGCACACGATGACAAACGAAACCCAGGAAACACAAACACTGTCTGGACAGGTCGCGCTGGTGACGGGCGCGTCCCGCGGCATTGGCGCGGCCATTGCGCGGGCACTGGCCGGGCAGGGCGTTCAGGTGATTGGCACGGCCACCACGGACGACGGCGCCGCGCGCGTGAGCCAGGCGCTGGCTGCCCACAAGGGCTGCAAGGGCGTCAGGCTTGATGTCAACGACGCGGCGGCGCTTGAGGCCACCATCGAGGCCATCGTCAAGGACTACGGCGCGCTGCACGTGCTGGTCAACAACGCTGGCATCACGCGCGACATGCTGGCCATGCGCCTGAGGGACGAGGATTGGGATGCGGTGCTGGACACCAATCTGAAATCGGTTTTCCGCCTCAGCCGCGCGGTCATGCGGCCCATGATGAAGCAGCGCTACGGGCGCATCATCAACATCACGAGTGTGGTGGGCGCCTCGGGCAATGCGGGGCAGGCCAATTACGCGGCGGCCAAGGCGGGCGTTGCCGGGCTGACGCGCGCGCTGGCGCGCGAGCTGGGCAGCCGCGGCATCACCGTCAATTGCGTGGCGCCGGGTTTCATTGCCACCGACATGACCGCCGCGCTCGCGCAAGAGCAGCAAAAGGCCCTGATCGCGCAAATTCCGCTTGGCCGCCTGGGGCAGCCGCAAGACATTGCCCACGCGGTGGCCTACCTGGCCAGCCCGCAGGCGGGCTATGTCACGGGGCAGCAGTTGCACGTCAACGGCGGCATGTTCATGGCCTGAAATCCATCGCCGCTCGCGCTGGCGGGAAATTTCCCGGCCAGCGCGGGTAAAATCAAAACCTTTTCCAACCCTTAGAGGGAACCCATGAGTGATATAGAAGCACGTGTCAAGAAGATCATCGCCGAGCAACTCGGCGTGGAAGAGTCTCAAGTCACCAACGAGAAGGCCTTCGTGGCCGACCTTGGCGCCGACTCGCTGGACACAGTGGAACTGGTGATGGCCCTGGAAGATGAGTTCGGCATCGAGATCCCCGATGAAGACGCCGAAAAAATCACAACCGTCCAGGCCGCCATCGACTACGCCAAAACCAAAAAAGCCTGAAACACCGGTGCAACGCTGGCACAAGGGCTTGCACCCAAAGCGCGTGCCGCAGCGCCGCGCCGTGGCGTTTGTTGCCCCAGGGCACACGCGGGCAACACCGCCACCGGGTCATCTTGAAGGAGAAAACAGATGCGTGATCGTCGGCGCGTCGTCGTAACCGGTCTGGGCTGCGTCAGCCCCGTTGGCAATACCGTGTCCGAAAGCTGGGACGCGGTGCTGGCTGGGCGCTCGGGCATCGACCTGATTACGCGCTTTGATGCCAGTCACTACGCCTGCCGCTTTGCTGGCGAGGTCAAGCAACTGGATCTGGCGCCGTACATCTCGGCCAAAGAGGCGCGGGGCATGGATACCTTCATCCACTATGGCATTGTGGCCGCGGCCCAGGCCATTGCGGACGCCAGCCTGCCCAGGGGCGATGCCTTGCATGAGGAGGCGGCCAACCGCGTCGCCTGCGTGATTGGCTCGGGCATCGGCGGTTTGCCGATGATCGAGGAAACCCACGCCGAATGCGTCAGTCGCGGCCCGCGCCGCATTTCTCCTTTTTTTGTCCCGGCCTCCATTGTGAACATGGTGGCGGGGCACATTTCCATCAAATACGGTTTCAAAGGCCCCAATCTCTGCATTGCCACGGCCTGCACCACAGGCTTGCACTGCATTGGCGCGGGCGGACGCCTGATCGAAACCGGCGATGCCGATGTGGTGATTGCCGGCGGCACCGAATCGACCATTTCGCCGCTGGGCGTCGGGGGCTTTGCCGCCATGCGCGCGCTGTCCACCCGCAACGACGATCCCAAGGCCGCGTCGCGCCCCTGGGACAAGGAGCGCGACGGCTTCGTGCTGGGCGAGGGCGCTGGCGTTCTGGTGCTCGAAGAGCTTGAGCACGCCCGGGCGCGCGGCGCCAGGATTTACGCCGAACTGGTCGGCTTTGGCATGAGCGCCGATGCCAGCCACGTGACGGCGCCCAACATGGACGGCCCGCGCCGCGCCATGCTGGCGGCCTTGCGCGACGCGCAAATCAACCGCGATCAGGTGGACTACCTCAACGCCCACGGTACTTCCACGCCGCTGGGCGATGTCAACGAGAGCAACGCCATCAAGGCCGCGCTGGGCGAACATGCGCGCAAGGTGGCCGTCAGTTCCACCAAATCCATGACCGGCCACCTGCTCGGTGGTGCCGGTGGCGTTGAAAGCGTGTTTACTGTGCTGGCCGTGCATCACCAGAAAGCGCCGCCAACCATCAACCTGCACAACCCGGATCCGGATTGCGATCTGGATTACTGCGCCAATGCCGCGCGCGACATGCGCATCGACTTCGCGCTGAAAAATAATTTTGGCTTTGGTGGAACCAACGGCGCGTTGGTGTTCAAACGTTATTGAGCAGCGTAAATTCACCGGCAACCGGCCCGCGGCGGCTGCCCAATCGGCGCCCGGGCTTTGCCCTTGCGCTGGAGCATCCAGTGGGACGCGATCGCGGTTTGCTGTTTTTCCTTGTTGCGCTGTGGCTGGCGGGGTTTGTGGTGCTTCTTATCGGGTGGCTGGCGGGCGGCAAGGCGCCATCGGGCGGGCAGCAGTGGCGCAGCCTGGCCTGTCTGGTTTTGTGCGTGGCCGTTGGCGCTGGCCTGGCGGTGTTCTGGATCGGGCAGCAGCCCGCCGTGCTGCGTTTTGATGGGCAGACCTGGTTTGTGCGGCCCGCTGGCGTTGAGCCGGGGCACGCGCTGGAGGCAACGCTGCTGGATGTGGGAGTGGTTCTGGATTGGCAAATTTATGCACTTTTGCAAGTCAGGCTGGCGTTGGGCAAGCGCGGGGTGGCAACCAGCGGCGGCGGGCGCTGGCTTTGGGTGAGCGCGCAAAAAAACAGCGGCGCCTCCTGGCACGCGCTGCGTTGTGCGCTATATTCGCGGCCCAGAACCGGCGAACCGGTATGAGTTTTAGGGCTTCTTGCCATCTCCTGTGAGTTTTCGCGCCTGATTGTTGTGTCCAAATCCAAGAACACCGCCGCTTCGCCACCGCCGCACCCTGTTGCGGACGCGGTTCTGGTCGAGCGCGCCGTGGCTGGCGACCAGCGCGCCTATGAGTTGCTGGTCATCAAGTACCAGCGGCGCATCGAACGCCTGATTGCCAACATGGTGCGAGACACCAATTTGGTGCAGGACATTGCCCAGGAGACGTTTTTGCGCGCATGGCGGGCCTTGCACCAGTTCCGGGGCGAGGCGCAGTTCTACACGTGGCTGTACCGCATTGCGGTCAACACCGCAAAGCGCGCGCTGCTGGAAAAAAAACGCGATCCCGTTATCATCGAAGCGTCCATGCAAAACACGGACGACGATGAAACTTTGCATCGCGCAAATGAACTAACGACCGAAGCCACCCCTGAGTCGGAGTTGGCGGCCCGCGAGATCGTGGCGGCTGTCAACGCGGCCATGGAAGCCTTGCCGCAGGATTTGCGACAAGCGGTGACCTTGCGAGAGATTGAGGGTTTGAGTTACGAAGAAATTGCCGAGGCCATGGACTGTCCCATTGGCACGGTGCGCTCCCGGATTTTCCGGGCGCGCGAGGCCATTTCCGCCAGGGTCAAGCCGCTGCTCAGCCATCAAGGCGGCAAACGCTGGTAAAAGGTGGCCGCCAGTGGGCGCACACGGAAACACAAGATATCGAGCAAGGTGAGGCATGAAACAGGTACAAGTGAGCAATCAGTCGGAGCCGGAGCCAGGGCGCCTGCCACCGGGGCAGGAGGTGCTGGAGTGCTTGTCGGCGTTCATGGATGGGCAGTCCAGCCCGGAAGATATGGATGCGCTTTGGCGTGATCTGGGCGACGCGAGGCTTCGCGAGGCGTGGGACACGTATCACCTGGTGGGCGATGTGCTGCGCGCGCAGCAGCCAGTGCAGGGCCTGGGCGATGCGCGCCTGCTGCCACGGCTGCGAGAGCAACTGGCGCAAGAGGCAAAGCCCCAAACGGCATGGCCCGCCGCCGCGCGACGCGCGTGGCCAGCCATTTTGGGCGACGGGCAAGAGGCGGCCAACGACGCGGTTTTCCGCTGGAAACTGGTGGCCGCTGTGGCCTCTTTCTTTGCCGTCGCGGTCATGGGATGGGCCGCGCTGGGCGGCGCTTTTGCGCCAGTGCCTGGGCCTGCTGAGGTGGTGCAAGGGCCTGTTGCTCCGGTCCGGCCGCTGCCGCAGCAGCAACAAATCATCGCCATGGATACCGATTCGGGCGCGACCATGCTGCGCGACGCCCGGCTTGACCAGTTGCTGGCCGCGCACCAGCAAGTCAGCGTGTCTGCGCTGGGCGCGACACCGGGTCTTTTGCGCAACGCCACTTTCGAGGGAGCGGGCCGCTGATGCTGGTTGGCAAAGCAGTGGCCAGATTCTGGCGCGCGCCTTGCGCGAAACGCGCGTCGACAGCGCCCGCGGCGGCAGGGTGCGGCTGGAGCGCCGCGCGGGGGGGGCGCCTCTTTCATGTGCTGGGCTGCGCCTTGATTGCCGTGGGCGCGGCGCACGCCCAGGGCACTGCAATGACCGCGCCACCAGCGCGGGCCGGGGAGCCAGAGCGCGGGACGGCCGAGTGGCTGATGCGCCTGCAACAGGCGGGGCGCAGTCCGCGCTACGCCGGAACGGTGGTGATCTCGTCGTCAACGGGTGCGCTGTCGTCGGCGCGCATTGTGCGCCTGAGCGAAGGGGACAAGCGCATCGAGCGGGTAGAAACACTCACCGGCGCGCCGCGCATCACTTACCGCTACAACGGCACTGTGACCAGTTTCTGGCCGCAAAGTGGCATCAAGCGCATCGAGCAACATGAACCGCACAGCGTTTTTCCCAACATGCTCCTGCCCGGGCTGGATACGCTGGCCTCTGCGTTCTACAGCGCCGCGCCGCATGGGCATGACCGGGTGGCGGGCTATAACGCCGATGTCGTGATCTTCAAACCCAAGGACGATCTGCGGTATGGCTACCGCATCTGGAGCGACCAGAAAACGGGCATGGCACTGAAGATGCAGACGATGGCTGCCGACGGGCGGGTTTTGGAGCAGGTCGCGTTTTCAGAACTGACGTTCAACACGCCCGTCAGTTTTGCCGCGCTGCTGCGGGCCATGGAGCAATCCGCGGGCTATCGCGTGATGCGCTCCAACCGGGTGGAAAGCGCGGCGCAGGCCGAGGGGTGGACGCTGAGCGCGCCGGTGCCTGGTTTTCGGTCGCAAAGTTGCTATCGCTACTCTGGGGAGGCGGGCGACGGGGTGCATTGGGTTTTTTCGGATGGCTTGGCCTCGGTTTCATTGTTCATGCAGCCCTACGACGCGAATGTGCACGTCAGCGAGGGCGAGGCCGCCAGTGGCGCGACGCACACACTGACGTTTCGGCTCAGCGATCCGCAGGAAGAGTGGTGGTTGACAGCCGTGGGCGAAGTGCCAGCGCAGACGCTGCGACTGTTCGCGCAGCGCATCCAGCGCATTCAGTGACGATTTTTGGTGGCTTGCTCCGCGTCGGGCGCGGGGCCGGTCTTGTTTTTGATTCCTTGAGATTTTTCGGAGGAAATATGAATTTCGAGTATGGAAATCGCCTTGTCAGGGCCATGGCGCTGGCTGGCTGCATGGCCGCCGCGCTGGGCAGTGGCCTAATGGCGCCCGCGGTGGCGCAAACGCCCGCGGCGGCGGCCAGTCAACCGCTGGTGCGCGGCCTGCCTGATTTCACCGAACTGGTCACGCAAGTGGGGCCAGCGGTGGTCAATATCCGGACGCTCGAGCGCATATCGGGCAGCAGCAGGCGCGGCGGCGGCAGCGGCGGCCCGCAGATGGACGAGGAAATGCAGGAGTTTTTCCGGCGCTTTTTTGGCGTGCCCATGCCGGAGACGCCGCGCGGCGCGCCCCGAAGCCAGGGCGGCGAGCCGGAGGAAGAAGAGCGCGAAGTGCCGCGCGGCGTAGGCTCGGGCTTCATCATCTCGGCCGATGGCTACATCATGACCAACGCCCACGTGGTCGAAGGCGCCGATTCCCTGCTGGTGACTTTGCCGGACAAGCGCGAATTCAAGGCGCGCATCATCGGTTCTGACAGGCGCTCCGACGTCGCGCTGGTCAAGGTGGACGCCACCGGACTGCCCACCGTGCACATTGGCGATGTGAACAAGCTGCGCGTGGGCGAATGGGTGGTGGCCATTGGCTCGCCCTTCGGGCTTGACAGTTCGGTAACGGCTGGCATCGTCAGCGCCAAGCAGCGCGACACGGGCGACTTTTTGCCGCTCATCCAGACTGACGTGGCCGTCAACCCAGGCAACTCCGGCGGCCCGTTGCTGAACATGCGCGGCGAAGTGGTGGGCATCAACAGCCAGATCTATTCGCGTTCGGGCGGCTACATGGGCGTGTCGTTTGCCATTCCCATCGACGAGGCCATGCAGGTGAGCGAGCAACTGCGCGCCTCTGGCAAGGTCACGCGCGGGCGCATCGGCGTGCGCATCGATCAGGTCACCAAAGAGGTGGCCGACTCCATTGGCCTGGGCAAGGCGCGCGGCGCCATGGTGCGCTCGGTGGAAAGCGGCTCGCCAGCCGAAAAGGCGGGCGTTGAAGCGGGCGACATCATCATCCGTTTCGATGGCAAGCCGATCGAGAAAATGACCGATCTGCCGCGCCTGGTGGGCAACACCAAGCCGGGCACGCGCTCCACGCTGACCGTGTTCCGCCGTGGTGCCAGCCGCGATTTGGGCATTGTGATTGCCGAGATGGCAAGCGACGACGACGAATCGGGCAGCAAAAAGCCAGCGGCCTCTGAACCCAAACAACCGTCCAAAGCCACGCCGGGTGCCGAGTCGCTGGGCCTGACGCTCAGTGAATTGAGCAGCGCGCAAAAGAAAGAACTCAAGCTCAAGCACGGCGTGCGGGTAGACGCCGCCACCGACGCGGCGGCCAGGGCCGGTTTGCGCCGGGGCGACGTGATTTTGTCGGTGGGCAATGCCGAGGTCGGCAGCGTGAGTGACTTTGAGACGGCGCTCGCCAAGACCGAGCGCGGCAAAACCGTCACCCTGCTGGTCTTGCGCGGCGACATGGTGCAATACGTGCTGGTCCGGCGCGCGGCGGCGGCGCGTTGACGCGCGTTGAAAGCGCCTGATCGGGCGGGTTGGCTGCTGCCAATGCCGCCCGCCCGATCCCCAATAGCCGTCAAAGCTGTGGGGTTATTCAGGGTTTCATGCCGAGTGATCTGCGATCAGGCCCGATGCTTGCTTGGCCGGGGCCAGTCAGCCAAAAAACTTTCCCGTATAATCCGCGGCCTGAATGCACCTGGGTGGACATATAAGGTCGCCGTGATTTCACATGACGAACAGAAAGCTGTGTTTATCCCAAGTGTTTCCTGCCATCCGCAGGTTGTCCACTGTTGCGAAAAAGTCTGTTGACAAGATGTTGATAATTTTTTGTTGCCGACCTGCAACGCATGCATTTTAATGGATCAGAACATGGCTGAAGCCGCCTTTTTCCATACAATGGGGGTTCCAACTTTCGCAGTTGCCAAAGATTGTTGGTTGAGGGCGCGTCTTTCCAGGGCGTGCCCTTTTTTCATGTGCCGAGTCAAGCAAACTCAATCAGTTAGCAGCTTCCGTTGATGAATCACATCAGAAATTTTTCGATCATTGCGCACATCGATCACGGCAAATCGACGCTGGCCGACCGCTTGATCCAGCGCTGCGGGGGACTCGCCGAGCGCGACATGCAGGCGCAGGTCCTGGACTCCATGGACATTGAAAAAGAGCGGGGGATAACTATCAAGGCGCAGACCGCCGCGCTGCAATACAAGGCGCGCGATGGCGAGGTTTACAACCTGAATCTCATCGACACGCCGGGCCATGTGGACTTCAGCTACGAGGTCTCGCGCTCGCTGTCGGCGTGCGAAGGCGCCCTGCTGGTGGTGGATGTGTCGCAGGGTGTCGAGGCGCAGACCGTGGCCAATTGCTACACCGCGCTGGATCTGGGGGTCGAGGTGCTGGCGGTGCTCAACAAGATGGATTTGCCGCAGGCAGATCCCGAGCGTGCCAAGGCCGAGATCGAGGAGGTCATCGGCATCGACGCCAGCGAGGCGCTCGCCATTTCCGCCAAGACCGGACTGGGCATCGACGACGTGCTGGAGCAAATCGTCGCCAGGGTGCCGCCGCCCAAAGGCAACGCCGACGCGCCGCTGCGCGCCATGATCATCGACTCGTGGTTCGATGCCTATGTGGGCGTGGTGATGCTGGTGCGCGTGGTGGACGGTTGCCTGCGCAAGGGCGAGCGCATCAAGCTCATGGCCACCGGCGCGGCCTACGAGGCGGGCCAGCTTGGCGTGTTCACGCCAGCCAACCAGCCGCGCGAGCGGTTGCGGGCGGGCGAAGTGGGCTACATCATTGCGGGCATCAAGGAACTCAAGGCCGCCAAGGTGGGCGACACGGTGACGCTGGAGAAAAAGCTGCCCAACAACCTGGGGCCGGCAACGCAGGCCTTGCCCGGCTTCAAGGAAGTGCAGGCGCAGGTGTTCGCGGGCCTGTATCCCACCGAGGCCAACCAGTACGAGCAGTTGCGCGACAGCTTGGAGAAGCTGCAACTCAACGATGCCAGCCTGCGTTTCGAGCCAGAGGTCTCGCAGGCGCTGGGCTTTGGCTTTCGCTGCGGTTTCCTGGGGCTGTTGCACATGGAAATCGTGCAGGAGCGGCTGGAGCGCGAGTTCGACCAGGACTTGATTACCACGGCGCCCAGCGTGGTCTATGAAGTGCTCAAGGGCGATGGCCAGGTGCTGCTGGTGGAAAACCCGTCCAAAATGCCCGATGCCGGGCAAATCCAGGAAATCCGCGAGCCTGTCGTGACCGTGCACCTGTACATGCCGCCAGACTGCGTGGGGCCGGTGATGACGCTGGCCAATCAGAAGCGGGGCGTACAGATCAACATGGCCTACCACGGTCGGCAGGTGATGCTGACCTACGAATTGCCGCTGGGCGAGATCGTGCTAGACTTTTTCGACAAGCTCAAAAGCGTCTCGCGCGGTTATGCCAGCATGGATTACGAGTTCAAGGAGTACCGCGCTTCCGATGTGGTCAAGGTGGACATTTTGCTCAACGGCGAGCGCGTGGACGCGCTGTCCATCATCGTGCACCGCTCGCAGGCGCAGCCGCGGGGGCGCGCCGTGGCGGCCAGGATGCGCGAAATCATCAGCCGCCAGCAGTTCGACGTGGCCATCCAGGCGGCCATTGGCGCGCACATCATCGCGCGCGAGAACATCAAGGCCCTGCGCAAAAACGTGCTGGCAAAATGCTATGGTGGCGACATCACGCGCAAGCGCAAGCTATTGGAAAAACAGAAGGCAGGCAAGAAGAGAATGAAGCAGATTGGTTCGGTCGAGGTGCCGCAAGAGGCATTTCTGGCGATATTGCAGGTGCAAGAGTGATGCCGACTCTGACCGCTTTGGTGCTGGCCGCTTTTGCGGCCTATTGCGTGGCGTGGTACTTCGGGGCCATCGCTGGCAATTTTGCGTTGCTGCTGCTGGCCGCTTCGGTGGTCACTGGCGCCTACTGGATTGCCGAGCGTCTTTATTTTTTGCCGCGGCGCAAACGGGCCGCCGATGAGGCGGTGCGGGCCATCGAGCAGCGCCAGCAAGAACTGGCCCGGCAGGGCATCGCGCAAACCGATACCGTGAGCCTGGATGCCGTGCGCCAGCGGCAAATGCTCCAGCCCTGGTGGCTGGACTGGACGGCGGGGCTGTTTCCCGTCATCGTCATTGTCTTTTTGCTGCGCTCGTTTGTGTTCGAGCCGTTCAAGATTCCGTCCGGCTCCATGATCCCGACTTTGCGGATCGGAGACCTGATTCTGGTGAACAAGTTCACCTACGGACTCAGGCTGCCCGTGCTCAACACGCGCCTCACGCAGGGCAGCCCCGTGCGGCGCGGGGACGTGGTGGTGTTCCACTACCCGCCCCAGCCCAGTGTGGACTACATCAAGCGGGTCATTGGCCTGCCGGGCGATGAGGTGAGCTATCTGGACAAGAAGCTGGCCATTAACGGGCAAGTCGTCGATGTCAGGCAGGTCGGCGATTTCTTCGACGATTCATCGATGATGTACTTCAGGCAGTTCGAGGAAAAACTGGGCGCCAAAAGCCACAGCGTCATCGTAGACGAGCGCCGCCCGGCTTACGTGATCGGCGTGGCCGAATTTGCGGGGCGCGACAACTGCCGCTACAGTGTCGAAGGGGTGACCTGCCGCGTCCCCGAGGGGCAGTACTTCATGATGGGCGACAATCGCGACAGGTCAGAGGATTCACGCTACTGGGGCTTCGTGCCCGACGAGAACATCGTGGGCAAGGCCTTTTTCGTCTGGATGAATTTTGGCGATCTGAAACGCATTGGTTCATTCAATTGATACTTCAAGAGGGGTTTGTGACATGGAAAATTTATTGCGGAAAAACGTGCAGCGCGGCATCTCCTTCATCGGGCTGCTGTTCTGGGCTGTGATTGTTGCGGTGCTGGCCGTGGTGGCCATTCGCACGGTCCCCACGGTCACGGAGTACATGTCCGTCAAAAAGGCGGCAAAGTCTGCGGCGTCCAGTGCGACCACCGTGCCTGAGGTGGTCGAGGCCTTTGACCGCCAGGCCGCGGTGAGTTACATCACATCCATCACGGGCAAGGACTTGCAGGTCACCAAGAACGGCGACAACATCGTGGTGAATTTTTCCTACGAGAAGGAAGTGCCGCTGTTCGAACCCGTGTACCTGCTGATCAAGTACAGCGGCTCTTCCGGCTCGACCGATTACTGATCTGACGGTGGTCGCGTCAAACTTGGACGAGGCATTCGATCTTCTCCAGGACTGTCTGGGCCACCGCTTCAGGCAGCCTGATTTGCTGCGGCGCGCGCTGACACACCGGAGCTTTTCGGCAGAGCACAACGAGCGCCTTGAATTCCTGGGTGACTCCGTCCTCAACCTTGGCGTGGCGCATCTTTTGTTCGCATCGCTCAAGCAATTGCCCGAGGGCGATTTGTCGCGCCTGCGCGCCAATCTGGTCAGGCAATCAGCCCTGCACCAGATCGCGCTGAAACTGGGCCTGCCCAAACTGCTGCGGCTGGGCGAGGGCGAATTGCGCTCTGGCGGCGGGCAGCGCCCGTCCATATTGGCCGATGCGCTGGAAGCCGTCATCGGTGCGGTGTATCTCGATGGCGGCCACGACGCCGCACAAAAACTGGTCTGGCGTTTGTGCGACGGCGTGGATATTCGCCCCGGTATGTCCGGGGCCGCCAAAGACGCAAAAACCGCATTGCAGGAATGGTTGCAGGCGCGCAAATTGCGCTTGCCGCAATACACGGTGCTGGCGGCCAGCGGCGCCGCGCACAAACAGACTTTTGAAGTGCAATGCCAGGTGCCCGAAAAAAACCTGAGCACGCGCGGGCAAGGGCCTTCACACCGTGCGGCCGAACAAAGCGCGGCGGCGGCCATGCTGGTGCGGCTTGAGTCCTTGCAATACCAATGAACAACACCTCACCGCATGTCGTCGACACTGCCGCGGGCGCTGCGGCAACTCCGGCAACAAACGCCGAAAACGGCCATGACGCGCGCCGCGCCGCCGGGCACGCGCCAGCAGCCGACGCGCTCCAGCAGCGTTGCGGCCTGATTGCCATCGTGGGCAAACCCAACGTGGGCAAATCCACACTGCTCAACGCGCTGGTGGGGCAAAAAATCAGCATCACCTCGCGCAAGGCGCAAACCACGCGACACCGCATCCTGGGCATTCGCACCTGTGTGGACGGCAGCGGCGGCGGCGCGCAATACGTTTTCATAGACACGCCCGGTTTCCAGACCCAGCATGGCGCGGCGCTCAACAAGTCGCTCAACAAAACCGTGCTCGGCGCGCTCGATGGCATCGATCTGGTTCTTTTCGTGGTCGAGGCTGGCCGCTTCATGCCCGCGGACGCCCGGGTTCTCGCGCTGCTGCGCGAGAGCACGCCTGTGCTGCTGGTGGCCAACAAGCTCGACTGCGTGCGCCGCCGCGCCGAATTGGCGCCCTGGCTGCTGGAGATGCGGCAACGCCACCCGTTTGCCCAATACGTGCCCCTTTCCGCCAGGAACCCGCGCGACGTGCAAAACCTGCTTGACATTTGCCGACCCTACCTGCCAATGCAGCCCTGGTGGTACGACCGCGAGGACTTGACCGACCGCAGCGAGAAATTCCTCTCTGGCGAAATCGTGCGCGAGAAACTGTTTCGCCTGACGGGCGACGAACTGCCTTACAGCTCGACCGTGGTGATCGACACCTTCACCGAAGAAAAAAGCCGGGAACATGGGCGCTTTGTGCGCATTGCCGCCACCATCGTGGTCGAGCGCGAAGGGCACAAGGCCATGGTTATTGGCGACAAGGGCGAGCGCCTCAAGCGCATCGGCACCGAAGCGCGCCAAGAGCTTGAAAAGCTGATGGACTGCAAGGTATTTTTGCAGTTGTGGGTCAAGGTGCGCTCGGGCTGGGCCGACGACGCCGCCCGCGTGCGCTCCTACGGCTATGAATAGGCGGCGGCAATGGGGCGCTGCAATCTGCTGGCAAAGCTGTCTGGCGGCAGCAGGCGGTTGCGCCGCACCATGACGAGCGCCCAGCCACTGGAAGGCGGCCACCAGCCATGAGTCGCATCAACCATGAGCCGGGTTATGTGCTCCACCACTACGACTGGAGCGAAACCAGCCTGATCCTGGAAGTGTTTTGCCGCAACCACGGGCGCATGGCGCTTGTGGCCAAAGGCGCCAAGCGGCCATCGTCCAGCTTTCGCCCGGTCTTGCTGCCCTTGCAGCCTTTGCTGCTGAGCTGGGGCGGGGACGCCGAAATCCGCACCCTCAAAAGCGCCGAATGGGCAGGCGGCAAAGTCATGCCCACGGGCGAGCGGCTGCTCTACGGCTATTACGCCAACGAATTGCTCATGCGCCTGCTGGCGCGCGAAGACGCGCATGAACGCCTGTTCGACGCCTACGCCGCGCTGGTTCACGTACTGGCTGGCGACGGCGCGGGTGACGCGCTGCACGCCGCGGCCTTGCGCAGCTTCGAGCTGATCTTGCTGCGCGAATCCGGGCACCTGCCCGCGCTCGATCAGCAAACGCTGACGCTGAAGGCGCTGGAGTCGCCAGCCGCCTACACCCTGGACGCGCAAAACGGTTTGCGCGCTGCCACCACCATCACGGACAAAGCAGCCCCGGCAGCGCCCTGGCTGGCGGGCGCCAGTTGGACAGCATTGTCCAGGGCCTTGGCCTCTGACATGCCCTTTGCCGCCATATTCCAGGCCTGCGCCGATCTGCCCGGCGAACAGCGCACGGCCCTGCGCCTGCTGCTGCGCGAACTGCTCGACCACCATTGCGGAACCAACATGTTGCGCACCCGCCAGTTGTTTCAGGACTTGCAGGCTTTCCAATGAATACCACCGCCCCGCCTGCCACCACCCGGCTTTCGGTCAACGTCAACAAGGTTGCCCACCTGCGCAACACGCGGCATCTGGGCATCCCGGATGTCGTGCGCGCGGCCACCCTGTGCCTGCAAGCTGGCGCGCAGGGCATCACGGTGCATCCGCGGCCCGACGAGCGCCACATCCGCGCCGCCGACGTGCACGCCATCGCACAACTGCTGCAAGCGTGGCCTGGCCGCGAATACAACATCGAGGGCAACCCGGGCCACAACCTCATGGGCTTTATGGAAACCGCGCGGCCCGACCAATGCACCTTCGTACCCGACAGCATTGACCAATTCACCAGCGACCATGGCTGGGCGCTTGGCGACGCGGCGGTGCGCGCGCAACTGGCGCCGCTGATCGCGCGCGCGCGCGCGCTGGGCGCGCGCGTCAGCCTGTTCGTCGACCCCGACCCCGCGCTGATGGCGCATGCCAAGGCATTGGGCGCAGACCGCGTAGAACTGTACACCGAGCCTTACGCCGCCGCCTGGGCCAGTGGCGACGCTGCGCAGCGCCAGGCGGCGCTTGATCGCTATGCGCAAGCCGCCCGGGCCGCGCAAACCTGTGGCTTGCAGGTCAACGCCGGACACGACCTGAATCAGGACAACCTCACCGCGTTTTTGCGCCACGTACCGCAAGTGGCCGAGGTCAGCATCGGCCATGCCCTGATTGCCGACGCGCTGGAAGCGGGATACGCAGCCACTGTGCGGGCTTATCTGGCCTGCATTGCGGCAGCGGTGGCAGGGCAGCGGCGCTGAGCGCGTCCCGGCAGGCGCCGCTTGACGCCAAGGCCAAGGGGTGTTCAAACGCCAGCGGCGGCGGCGACGCGGCGCAGTACCCGGAGCAATTCGTCGGCCTGGACGGAGCGCGCCGCGCCAAAGCCAGCGATTTGCCGTGCGCCGTGCGGCGCGATGGTGACGAAGCGAAAGTCTGGCAGCGCTGTCATGTGTTCGGTATCGGGAAAGCGCGCCAGGTAGGCCTGCCGGGCCGATTGCCATGGCGCGCTGCCCGCGGTGGGGGTTTGGGCGGTGCCGGTCAAGGTGATGCGCGGCAAATCGTGCACCGGCGCGCCGGGCACATCGCGCGCCGCAATCAATATGGAGACTGCTGGATGCGCCGCCATGTTGGCCGTGTGCGCGGCCAGGGCGCTGACGTGCAGCACCAGCGCGGGTTGCGCGCCGTCGATGGCGTAAGGCGTCATCGACACAAAGGGGCAGCCATCATCAGCGCCCAGTGTGGCCAGGGCGGCTGTGCGCCGCTCTGAGAGCAATTGGGCCAAGGCCTGCTCAAGACGGGAAATGTGCTCTGGCAATGTGCGAGAAGGTCCGGGTGTGGGGGCGGTCTAAATGGCACGCGGGAACGCTAGCGCACCTCGATTTCAACCCGGCGGTTGCGCGGCTCTTCCACCTCGTCCGCGGTGGGGACGATGGGTTTGCGCTCGCCCCGGCCCGCAGCGTAGACGCGCAGCGGGTCAAAGCCGCGCTGAACGATCATGTCGCGGATGAGCGTGGCGCGCTGGAGCGAGAGCGCGTCGTTTGCGCTGACGGCGCCTACGCGGTCGGTGTGGCCGGTGACCAGGATTTCGCCGCCCGGCAAGGCCGTGGCCTTGGTCAGGATGGCGTCCAGTTCGGCCAGGGATTCGGTGGTCAGTTCCGTGCTGCCGAGCACGAAGTGGAGCGTGAAGTGCTGCGCGGGCGCGGGTGTGATGGCCAGCAGTTGCGCGTAGTTTTTCCGCACGGTTTTTTCATCGGTGACATCGCGCGCAACGCCACCCATGGAACTGATGTCGGCTTGCGCGTAAGGCGCGTCCAGCACAAGCTGCGCGCCGGTGGCGCTGGAGGCGACCGTGACGGCCGATGGCCGCCCGTCCGGTTGCGGCAGCAGCACCACGCGGGTTGCGGGCGCGCAGCCCGCAAGAAAGAGGCAGGTCGCAGCCAGCGGCAGCGCCACAAGATCAAAGCGCATCACGGTGGCGGCGGTCACTGGGTTTCGACGATGAAGTCCGTGCCGCGCACGCCAACCACGGTGGTCGGTGTGGTGACTTTGACCTGGGCGGGATTGGTTTTGGCGATGGCGCCGGTAATCATGCGCAGGCTGCCCTGCATCAGCTTGACCAGCAGGCTGCCGTCTTCCGTGGTGGAGTCGAACTGGAATTGCGCCAGATCCACTTCGCTGTTGGGGCTGACCGAGAGCACCGTGCCGTCGCGCAGCACCACGGCGGCTGCGCTGTTGGGGCCGGTGATGACGCGGTCGGCCTGCGAGAGCGCACCGCCTACGACGGCTGCGCGGCGCACATCGCCATGGGCCACGGTCACTTGGCCGCTGACGGTTTTGAAAGTGCCCTGGCGGTCATTGACGCCCACGCCCGGCTCCCCTGTCTGGGCGCTTGCCGCGCCCGCCGTCAGGCCCGCCAGCGCGGCGGCGCAAAGCAAATAATGCCCGCGCTTCAGATATGCAAATTGCTTCATCATCACTTCCTTTCGTTCCGGTTGCGATGCGCGCGCAAACCTTGGTAAATAATAGTCCTGAATATACCAAAGGCCATGGATGGAGGTAGCGCAAGATCAACAATTGTGTTTTTTCCGGCGAATTGAAAGCCACTGCCGTGCTGCTGGCCCCGATGGAGGGGTTGCTGGACCACACTTTGCGCGATGTGCTGACCCGCATGGGCGGCGTCGATCGCTGTGTGTCGGAATTCATCCGCGTGACCGGCCAGTTGTTGCCGCCGCGCGCGTTCACCCGGATCGCGCCCGAGTTGCTGCGCGGCGCTCGCACGCCCGCTGGCGTACCCGTGCGGCCCCAGTTGCTCGGCTCCGATGCGGTTTGCCTGGCCGAAAACGCGGCGCGGCTGGCTGAAATATCGCCATTTGGCGTGGATCTGAATTTTGGCTGTCCCGCCAAAACCGTCAACCGCCATCACGGCGGCGCGGCACTGCTGGCCGATCCTGATTTGGTGGGCCGCATTGTGCAGGCCGTGCGCCGCGCCGTACCGGCGCATTTGCCGGTTTCGGCCAAGATGCGGCTGGGTGTGCACGACGACGCGCCCGCGCTGGATTGCGCCCGGGCCATCGCCCAGGCGGGCGCGGACGAACTGGTGGTGCACGCACGCACCCGCGCGCAAGGCTACCGGCCACCGGCGCACTGGGAGCGGGTGGCGGACATTCGCGCTTGTGTGCGCATTCCGGTGATTGCCAATGGCGACATCTGGACGCCAGATGACGCCCGGCGCTGCCAGGCCGTGACGGGTTGTGGCGCGCTCATGATCGGGCGCGGCATGGTGCGCGATCCCGCGCTGGCGCGGCAAATAGCGGGTTTCAGCGCGGGCGTGGTCGCGCCCGAGGCCACCTGGGCCGAGCTGTTGCCCTTGATCGACGTGTTCTGGCGTCAAATCAGCGCCCGCGTGGCGCCGCGCCACCGCGCGGGGCGGCTCAAACAGTGGCTCAATGCCTTGCGCGGGCGCTTTCCACAGGCGCAGCAGGCGTTTGAGCAACTGCGCCCAGTGGGCGATGCGCGCCAGATCGACCTCTGGCTTTCTGGCACACTGCGTTCGCTCGCGTTGCCGCCGCCGTCGATGGCGCCGCCGCCCGTTTTCATCCACCATTCAAAATAGCAGTTCTATGGCATCCAGCTTGCTGGCACTTCTGGACGACATCGCCACCTTGCTGGACGATGTGGCCGTCATGAGCAAAATCTCGGTCAAGAAGGCCGCCGCCATGACCGACGATGTGGCCGCGCTCACCAAGCTGTCGGCGCGGAAAACGGCGGGCGTGCTGGGCGACGATTTGGCCCTCAACGCCCAGCAAGTCGCGGGCGTGAGCGCCAACCGCGAATTGCCCGTGGTGTGGGCCGTGGCCAAAGGCTCGCTGCTCAACAAAGCCATTCTGGTGCCCGCGGCGCTGTTCATCAGCGCGCTGGCGCCAGCCCTGGTAACGCCGCTGCTGATGGCGGGTGGGGCGTTCCTGTGTTTCGAGGGCGCGGAAAAGCTCGCGCACAAGCTGCTGCATCCGGCTGCCGGGGAGGCGGCGCGCAATCAGGCCCTGGCAGAGGCGCTGGCCGAGGCCAATGTGGATGCGCTGGCGCTGGAAAAGCAGAAAGTCAAAGGCGCGGTGCGCACGGACTTCGTGCTCTCGGCCGAGATCATCACCCTCTCGCTGGGCACCGTGACGGGCCAGCCGTTTTGGATGCAATCGGCGGTGCTGGCGGCCATTGCGCTGATCATGACGGCGGGCGTTTACGGGCTGGTGGCCGCCATTGTCAAACTGGACGATCTGGGCCTGTGGCTGAGCCAGCGCGGCGGCGCGCTGACCGCGCGTGCGGGGCGCGGCATTCTGGTGGCCGCGCCCTGGTTCATGAAGTTTCTTTCCGTGGCCGGTACGGCGGCCATGTTTCTGGTGGGCGGCGGCATTCTGGTGCACGGCCTGCCCGGCTTGCACCACCTGCTGGCCGCGTGGACGCAGGGCATGGCGGCGGGGGGACTGGCCCAGTCGATGGCCAGCATGGTCTTCAATGGCGCAACCGGCACTCTGGCGGGCGCCGCGCTGGTTGCCGGATGGGCGCTGGCGCGGCGTTTGCGCGGTGGCAAGGCAGCGGCGGGGCATTGATCCGGCCTGCCGCCCGCGCCCGCGCGCATGCCCAATTGCGGGTGGCCCGAGCAGACTTGGCTGGCGTGTGATACCTTTCGGAGGCTTATGAAAAACACGCGCGACCGCCTGGCCGCACTGACGCCGCAGCAACTGCTGGGTATCCGGCGCGGGATCGAAAAAGAAAGCCTGCGCACGCTGCCTGACGGCAAGCTGGCCCTGACACCGCACCCGGCCACGCTGGGCGCGGCCCTGACGCACCCACACATCACCACCGATTTCAGTGAATCGCAACTGGAACTGATCACCGGCGTCCACAGCCGGGTTGAAGACTGCCTGGCCGAACTGCGGCAGATTCACCAGGTGATCTATCACGAACTGGCCGCCGCCACCACAGGCGAGGAAATGCTCTGGACATCCAGCATGCCATGCGGCCTGCCCGCCGACCAGACCATCCCCATCGGGGTCTATGGATCGTCCAACGTGGGGCGCGCCAAAAGCGTCTACCGCGCGGGCCTGGGCCACCGCTACGGGCGGCGCATGCAAACCATATCGGGCATCCACTACAACTGGTCCATGCCCGGACTGGACAATGCGGACTACTTTGCGCTCATCCGCAATTTCCGCCGCCAGGCGTTCTTGCTGCTGTACCTGTTTGGCGCTTCGCCCGCGGTTTGCGGCACCTTCCTGGCCGGGCGCGAACACGACCTGGAGCCACTGGGCGCGGGCAGCATGCACCTGCCCTGGGCCACCACGCTGCGCATGGGAAAACTGGGTTACCAGAGCCAGGCGCAATCCAGTCTGGCCGTCAGCTACAACAGCCTGGAGAGCTACGCCGCATCGCTGGAAGAGGCGCTCACGCGCCCCTATCCGCCCTACGAGGCCATTGGCCTGCGCAACCCGGAGGGCGACTACAACCAGCTTTCCACCACGCTGCTGCAAATCGAAAACGAGTTCTACGGCACCATCCGCCCCAAACGCACGATCTTCCCCGGCGAGCGCCCGCTGCACGCGCTGCGCGAGCGCGGCGTGGAATACGTGGAAGTGCGGCTGATGGACCTCAACCCCTTTCTGCCCATCGGCATCGATGCCGAAACCGTCCGCTTCCTGGACCTGTTCTTGCTGCATTGCTGGCTGCAAGACAGCTCGCAAGACACGCCCGCGGAAATCGCCGCGCTGGCGCGCAACCAGCAAGCCACAGCCGCGCGCGGGCGCGCGCCCGGCCTGCAACTCGAACGCGGCGACCAGAGCGTGGCGCTGACCGAATGGGCCGCGCACATCATGGGCGAACTGGCCGAAGTGGCCCCGCTGCTGGACGACGCTTGCGGTGGGCGCGAATACGCCCTCACACTGCACGCCATGCAAGAGCGCCTGGCGCAGCCCGAAAACCTGCCCTCGGCGCGCGTGCTTGCCGCCATCCAGAGCCGCTACGACGGCAGCTTTGTAGACTTTGCGCGCGACCAATCGCTGCAAACCGGCCAGGCGCTGCGCGCCATCCCGTGCAGCCAGCACACCGTGGCGCAATACAGCCAGTGGGCCAGGCAATCGCTGGACAGGCAACGCGCCATCGAAGCCAGCGACACACTGCCCTTTGAAATCTACCGGCGCGAATACACTTCGCCCGAGCGCCTGCGCCCGCGCAGCCGCCTTCCGCAGCCTCAAACCGGAGAAGACTGACCATCATGCCCAAACGCGCCCACAGCCACATCCCGGCCCTGCGGGCCATCACCGGCTGCAACCGGCGCCAATGCCTGGCCCTGACCACCGCAAGCCTGCTGGGCGGCCTTGCCGCGTGCGGCAAGACAACCGGCAAAGCCAAACCCCTGGGCAGCGGAGCTGTCGTACTGGCCCTGGGCGACTCGCTCACCTACGGCGTCGGCGCCACCCAGGATGCCGCCTACCCCGCGCGGCTGGCGCAACTGACCGGCTGGAACGTCATCAACGCCGGCATCTCGGGCGAAACATCCACCGAAACACTGCAACGCCTGCCCGAACTGCTGGCCCGGCACAATCCCCAACTGGTCATCGTCAGCATTGGCGGCAACGACTTCCTCAAGCGCCAGTCACAGCAAGCCACCCGCGACAACGTGCACGCCATTTGCGAACAGGCACTGCAAAGCGGCGCGCAAGTGCTGCTGGTGGCCGTACCCCAGGCCAGCCTGACCGCCGCGCTGGGCCACATCAGCGACCATCCGCTGTTTGCCGAAGTCGCCAGCCAGCTTGAAATCCCCCTCATGCGCGACGGCTGGAGCAGCATACTTTCTGACGAAAACCTGCTCGCCGACCGCGTACACCCCAACGCGCAAGGCTACGAAAAATTCACCAGCAAACTGGTTGACACCTTGCGCGAAGCGGGGCTGCTGCTGAGGGG
>JAISNB010000114.1 GCA_031276435.1 Burkholderiaceae bacterium
GTAGTTGGCCCAGCCAGCCGGTAAAATCAAACGCTTTCCCGCCCCTTTCCCCTCATTTAGAGAAAGCCCCTGACATGAGCCTGCAATGCGGCATCGTGGGCCTGCCCAACGTGGGCAAATCCACCCTTTTCAACGCGCTCACCAAAGCTGGCATTGCCGCCGAGAACTACCCCTTTTGCACCATAGAACCCAACACCGGCGTGGTGGAAGTGCCCGATCCGCGCCTGCAACAACTGGCCCAAATCATCCACCCCGAGCGCGTCGTGCCCGCCATCGTGGAATTTGTGGACATTGCCGGGCTGGTCGCCGGAGCCAGCAAGGGCGAAGGCTTGGGCAACCAGTTTCTGGCACACATCCGCGAAACCGACGCCATCATCAACGTGGTGCGCTGCTTTGAAGACCCCAACGTCATCCACGTGGCAGGCAAAGTCGACCCGATTGCCGACATCGAAGTCATCCAGACCGAGCTTTGCCTGGCCGACCTGGCCACGGTGGACAAAGCCCTGCAACGCCATGCCAAGGCCGCCAAAAGCGGCAACGACAAAGAAGCGGCCGCCATGCTCAAACTGCTTGGCCCCGTGCAAGCCGCGCTCAACCAGGGCCAGCCCGTGCGCACCCTTGCGCTGGGCGCCGAAGAAAAAGCCCTGCTCAAACCCCTGTGCCTCATCACCGCCAAACCCGCCATGTTTGTCGGCAACGTCAGCGAAACGGGTTTTACCGACAACCCCCTGCTCGCGCGCCTGAACGACTACGCCGCCGCGCAAAACGCGCCTGTTATCGCCATCTGCGCCAAGATCGAGTCTGAACTGGCCGAAATGGACAGCGCCGACCAACTGGAATTCCTGAAAGAACTCGGCCAGAGCGAGGCGGGGCTGAACCGCCTGATCCGCGCCGCCTTCAAACTGCTGGGCCTGCAAACCTACTTCACCGCAGGCGTCAAGGAAGTGCGCGCCTGGACCATCCACATTGGCGACACCGCCCCGCAGGCGGCGGGCGTCATCCACGGCGACTTTGAACGCGGCTTCATCCGCGCCCAGACCATCGCATTCGACGACTTCATCCAGTTCAAGGGCGAACAAGGCGCCAAGGAAGCCGGAAAAATGCGCGCCGAAGGCAAGGAATACGTCGTCAAGGATGGCGATGTGATGAACTTCTTGTTCAATGTTTGAGGCTGGCCCGTGCGCTCTGCGCGACTTAGGTTGTGGAGGCCACCGGAACCCGTGCAGCCCGTTTTTCCTCCCAGGGCCGCTGTCCCTCCTTATGCGTCATTTCCCTGTTGTTTGCCTTTACAAAGAACCAAAGACCAGAAAGAAACAGGGCAATCCAATGCTTGAACGGGGTCATTCGGGCTGATATTGCCCTTTTCAAAGCCTTGGCTCACGGGGTCACACCCCGTCAGGAGCGAGTCGGCATCCCGCCCCGCAAGGCCATAAGAACAGGGTATTTTTATATACAATACCCCATTTAAATTCCATGATTGCCCTGTTCAAACCGTCTGGGCCGACATTCTCATGCACTCGCTCACACCCGAGTACCTGGCCGCGCTTCGCTTCGATGGCACCCAGGCTGCCACGCTGCGCTCGTTGGGCGAGTATCAGGGCAAGCAGCAACTCTACGCTGCGCAGTCGCCCGAAGCCCTCAAGGGCCTGCGCCAGATCGCGGTGGTGGAGTCCACCGAATCGTCCAACCGGCTGGAAGGCGTTGTCATCGCACCCTCGCGGCTGAAGTCTCTGGTCATCCGCAATGCGGCGCCGAAGAACCGCTCTGAACAGGAGATCGCCGGCTACCGCGACGCCTTGGCCTTGATCCACGAGTCCGCCGCCCACATGCCCTTCAGCGAAAGCGTGGTGTTGCAACTGCACACCCTGCTGTACCGCTACATGCCGCAGGCGGGCGGGCGCTGGAAAGCCACCAATAACGACATCATCGAACGCCATCCGGACGGCACGTCGCGCTTGCGCTTCCAGCCGGTTGCCGCACACCTGACGCCGATGGCCGTGGCCGACCTGACCCAGCGGTATGCCACCGCGGTGGATCAACATCTGGCCGACCCTCTGGTTTTGGTGCCACTGGCAATCCTCGATTTCCTCTGCATCCATCCCTTCCCGGACGGCAACGGACGCATGTCCCGCTTGCTGACCCTGATGCTGCTCTATCACTTTGACTATGCCGTTGGGCGCTACATCAGCCTGGAACGCATCTTCGAGGAAACCAGAGAAGGTTATTACGAAACGCTGGAAGCCAGCTCGCAAGGCTGGCATCAGGGACGGCACGATGTCAAACCTTGGCTCGACTACTTCTGGGGCGCCTTGCTGCGGGCCTACCGGGAGTTCGAGGCGCGTGTCGGCGCCATCGAGCATGGCCGCGGCAGCAAGGGCGACCGGGTGCGCGCGGAAGTGTTGGGGCGCGGTCAGCCGTTTTCGATTTCAGAGATCGAGGAAGCCTGCCCAAGCGTGAGCCGGGACATGGTGCGGCGGGTGCTGCGGGCAATGAAAGCGGAGGGGCTGATCGAGTCAACGGGCATGGGGCGTGGGGCAAAGTGGCGCCGCATCGATCAATCGGGGGACAAATGAATACTCAAA
>JAISNB010000123.1 GCA_031276435.1 Burkholderiaceae bacterium
GGCTCTTCCACGCAAAGCGCTGCGCCATTTATACTTTTTACCCTCTTCGGGGGAGAGGGATTTTCTGGTGCGGCGTATTTGTGTTTTTACCCTCGTCCCCTTGGGGAGAACACCCCTCTTCCTAACCCTCCCCCCACGGGGGGAGGGAACCGGATTTTCCCCTCGCCCCCTTTAGAGGGAGAGGGTTGGGGTGAGGGGGAATTTTCCGGCGCAGCATATTTGTGTTTTTACCCTCGCCCTTTGGGCAGAAGGTGGCGCGCAGCGCCGGGTGAGGGGTAAGGTGCCCAAATGAAAAGCCATGGATTGCCACGTACCCCGCGAGCACTCGCAATGACGAAAGAAAGAAGATGCACTTGCAATAATTCTTGCGGCTACGCCTCACCGTCATTGCGAGGGCCGCAGGCTCCATCGTTTCCACGCACGGCGCCCCCGTGATGGCTGGTCAGGTCGCCCGTGGCTCGCGCCAAAGTTTTCATACCAGTACGCTCGCCGCCAGCATGCCTATCAGCAGCATCAATTCAAATCCGGTCAGGAAAACCAGCACAGCGTATTTTTTGCGAATCAGTTTCAGACCCAGACCCATCAGGGCCAGCGCCCCTGCCACATACGGAATCAACAAGCCATCGAGTTTGAAGATCGCAAGATAACAGCCAAGCAACCAGAAATTCAGCAAACCCGGCAAGGAAAACCTGAAGAAAAACAGATGAAACGCAAAATGCATGACCAATACGGCAAGCGCGCCAAGTAAAAACACAATGGCGTTCCTTCGCGAGCAGTTTTTTGGGGTTGGCATGGCTGTTTTCCTGAAAAACTGGATGATAAATGTCCGAATGCATGCTTTCTCGCAAAAACAGACAATGCGCCGTGTCTGGTAGGTCAGGCGTTTGCAGTGTTTCGATGTGGTTTGTCACTGGTTTTGTCGTTCCCGGCATTTTCAAGCAAACGGATGATGTCTTGGTACGCCTGTTTCCTGCCCGCGCCTTTTACCCTGTCCGCAAGAAGCCGGGCCAGTTCAAGCGGGGTCATGCCATCTATTTCCTTTCCTTTTCTTGTTATCCTGGAATCCGTTCGTGCGTTGTGATGGATGAGCAAGGATACGATCATCGGTGCATCCCCACGCAATACAGCCATGTGCAAAGGTGCCAGTGGCTGCCCTTCTCCAATAACATCCGGATCGCAGCGGCCAAGAGCATATTCCAGTTCCTTGTAGATTATTTTCTTCGTGTCCGTGGCATTGTTGAGACCGTAATTGCTGATCAGGTAGCTGATTGTCATGTTTTTCCCATCAGGCGCACTTGTGCCATTAAAATCCGGGGCGTCACAATAGTTTCCGGTATTCCTGAAGATGAATTCTGACAAGGGGTAAAACATCATGTATTCCAGCCAGCCATTCCCGGCGACAGATGAAAGTCCGGCGGCCTTGTACTCCAGCCTGTTCACATGGTTCATCAGATGCAATACACGCGGAATGCAAATGACATTGAACGCAATGACACCACCCGCCAGCAAAATTTCCACCAACAGAATCGATACAAGAGTTCCAACACTTCTTTTCATGGCATGACTCCAAGCCCCAAAACAGCGACCAGAAAAACGAGGACGAGGCTTGTAAAAAAACAGGTTTTGTAATATTTCTTGCACTTCACACTGTAACCCGCAAGGCAGATGGACGCCAGCAGCATGGCCCAGGACAGCAGCCGGAGCGATCCAGCCCCATGAATCAAGGCAAATTTTATGCCATGGTCAAAATAAGAATAAACGAAGAACAACAGCCGCAAGTCCCCACCCAGGGCACAGGACGCCACGGCAATGCAGGATGCGGGCAGCAAGACAAGTACAGAAAATATGACAAACAGGGTTTTCAGTCTTTTGTTCACCATGGCTCCGTCGCTGTGCTGGATTTCCGTGCCTTTTTCAGGGCGCCTTGCTCTTCCAGTCATTGCCCAGAAAAAACGATCTGAATCTTGCATACACAACGATATTCACAGCAAGCAAAACTGCGGAAAAAACCATTCTTTTCACAAACACAAGTTCATGGCCTACCCCATATGCCCACGCCCCGTACAGGAAGTGCACAACAGAATAAATGAAAGACATGATCCACAGCACGCGCAGCAGCGCGCGCGACAAGTTTCTCACCCATTCTTTCCACATTCCATTGATCCCCTTTTGCCCTCTTGCGCACATCAGACCAGTCCAGCCAGCCGGCATGTTCTACCAATAACGCACAGCAATCCGCACGCAGGCAACCAGAAAAAGCACGGCATATCCCATGGTAAAAAGCAAGATCGCGTGCACCTTCCGGACGATCAGACCATAGCCCATGAAAACCGCCACCCCCATCAAAACCACCAGCACCTGTGCGCTGTCGCTGCTGTCCAGCAAGCAGCACAGGCCTTCATCCAGAAGATGGAGGTTGATGTATTTCACCACGCCCCAGGCCAGTTTCCAGTCGCTGCCCGGGGCCGCCAGCACAATGAAAAACGCGGCGCAGTGCACAAGCAAGGCGCAGGAAAACAGCGCCAGATAATATTTCTGGGCCTTGATTCCCGGTTTTGGGGATCGGTTTTCAGCCGGGCTGTGGTTCATGCGCGTTATTGGCTGGGGCCGCACGCACCAGCAGCGCCACGGCGCGCGCTTCTATGCAGGCGCCCTGCCCCACGGGGCCAAGTCCTTCGGCGGTTTTGGCTTTGACGTTGACCTGATCCGGCCCCACGTCCAGTATTTGCGCGATGCGCTCGCACATGGCTTTTTTGTATGGCGTCAGGCGCGGCGCTTGCGCCACCACTGTGCCATCGACGTTGGCGATTTGCCAGCCCAGCGCGCGCGCGCGGCGCGCGGCCTCGGCCAGCAGGGTGGCGGAGTCGGCGTCCTGATAGCGCGGGTCGGTGTCGGGAAACAGGGCGCCAATGTCGCCCAGGCTGGCTGCGCCCAGCAAGGCGTCGGTCAGCGCGTGCAGCAGCGCGTCGGCGTCTGAATGGCCAAGCAGTCCGTGCGTGTGTTCGATGTGCACGCCCCCCAGGATCAGCTTGCGTCCACTGACCAGCGCGTGCACGTCCCAGCCTTCGCCCACGCGCCATTGGGTTACCGCAGCGGTTGCGGTTGCTGCGTCATCAGTCATGGGGTACGGCTCCTTAAAACGGCTTCGGCCAGGGAGAAATCTTCAGGGTAGGTGACTTTGAAGTTTTGCGCGCTGCCTGCCACCAGCAGGGGTTTGTGCCCGGCAAGCTCGATGGCGCTGGCCTCGTCGGTGATGCCCGCAAAACCCGTGCGCGCGTGCGCGCGCAGCGCGGCGTGCAGCGACCCCAGGCGGAACATTTGCGGCGTTTGCGCCAGCCATTTGCCAGCGCGTTCCAGTGTTTGCGCCACACGATGGGCACTGTCGGCCTGCTTGAGCGTGTCGGGCAACGGCAGCGCCAAAAGCCCGCCCACGGCGTCGGGCAGGCAGGCATCAATGAGCGCGTTGATTTGCCCTGGCGTAATCAGGCAGCGCGCGGCATCGTGCACCAGTATCCAGTCTTGTGGCCGCGCGCCATGGGCCAGCCAGTGCGTCAATCCGTTGTATACGCTTTCGGCGCGCGTGGCACCGCCGCAATCGGCCAGCAGGCAGGGCGCATTGGCGCGGCGCAAAAAACCGTCGCCCGGGGCCACCACCACCAGCGTTTGCTGAAGGCGCGGCACTTGCGCAAAAGCATCCAGCGCGTGCCGCACCATGGGCAAACCGGCCACCAGCCGGTATTGCTTGGGCAGGGCAGCGTCTGCGCCCGCGCGCGCGCCCACCCCGGCGCAGGGCAGCAGCGCAAAACAGCGGTCTTGTGTTGATTTGAAACCCATATTTCCGGGGCCATTGTAGGGGCGCTTGGGGCGGCTGGCGGCTCCCCCCGGGCCTTGGGCGCGCACGCGGCGCGCGGCTTCTAAAATGCACAGGCCGCGCGCGCAGCACCCCCCGCCTTTGAAGGCCGGGGGGTTTTGTTGTTGCTTGCGGCCCGCTTGCCCGCCCCTTTGCCCTGCCACCCATGGATTTGCCCAAACTCATTGCCGGAAAACGCCACACGCTGGCGCATCCGCCAGGCTCTGGCGACGCGCTGCTGCTGGCCCAACTGGCCCTGCGCGAGCGCGCCGCCGGTCAGATGACCGCCATTTTCTGCGCCGACGCCACCGACACGCAGCGCCTGCTGGACGAGCTGGCGTTTTTTGCGCCCGATCTGCGCCTGACCCTTTTCCCCGACTGGGAAACCCTGCCCTACGACACGTTTTCCCCGCACCAGGACCTCATCAGCGAGCGGCTGGCCACGCTGTGGGCCATTTGCCAGCGGCAAACCGATGTGGTGCTGGCGAGCGCCACCACGGCGCTGTACCGGCTGGCGCCGCCCGGCTTTCTGGCGGGCTGCACCTTCCACTTCAGGCAGGGGCAAAAACTGGACGAGGCGGCGCTCAAGCGCCAGCTCACGCTGGCCGCTTACAACCACGTCACGCAAGTGGTCAGCCCCGGCGAATACGCCGTGCGCGGCGGCCTGATCGACCTGTACCCCATGGGCAGCGCCGTGCCGTACCGCGTGGACTTGTGGGACGACGAGATCGACACCATCCGCGCGTTCGACCCCGACACGCAGCGCAGCCTCTACCCCGTGCCCGAAGTGCGCCTGCTGCCCGGGCGCGAATTCCCCATGGACGAGAGCGCGCGCGGCAAATTCCGCAACCGCTGGCGCGAGCTGATGGAAGGCGACCCCACCAAAAGCCGCCTCTACAAAGACATGGGCAACGGCATCGCCAGCGCGGGCATCGAGTATTACCTGCCCCTGTTCTTTGACGAAACGGCCACCGTCTTCGACTACCTGGGCGCGCAAACCACCCTGGTGCTCCATGGCGATCTGGAAGGCGCCTTCAGGCACTTTGCCGATGACACGCGCGAGCGATACCGCATGGCCCAAGGTGTGCCCGATCGCCCTGTGCTGCCGCCGCACGCCCTGTTCCTGGACGCCGAAGGCTTTTACCGCTGCGCCCAGGCGCACACGCAACTGGGCATCCGCCCCGCCGCTGCCGACATCGCCGACAGCGCCTTTGCGCAAAAACTGCCCGATTTGCGCGTCGAGCGCGGCGCAACTGACCCACTGGCGCGGCTGCGCGCGCACATGGCGCAAACCAGTCGGCGCGTGCTGTTGCTGGCCGAAAGCGATGGCCGCCGCGAAAACCTGCGCGACTTCTTTGCCGACGCGCGCCTGAGGCCGCCAGCGTTCGACTCGCTGCGTGAATTCGAGCAAAACCCGGCCGAAAAAACCGGCATCGCCACCGCCGCCGTGGCCCGGGGCTTTGCCTGGGTAGAAGGCGGCATCGACTTCGTCACCGAAACCGAACTCTTTGCCACCGCCCCCGGCGCGCGCCGCCGCAAAAAACAGGAACAAACCAGCGACGTCGACGCCCTCATCAAGGACCTGTCCGAACTCAACGTGGGCGACCCCGTGGTCCACACCCAGCACGGCATTGGCCGCTACCGCGGACTCATCCACCTGGACATGGGCGAAAAAAACCCCGACGGCAGCGCCGCCGCCGCGCCGCAAGAATTCCTGCACCTGGAATACGCGCAACAAGCCACCCTGTACGTGCCCGTCTCGCAACTGCACCTGATCGGCCGCTACACCGGCGTCAGCGCCGACGAAGCCCCCCTGCACCGCCTGGGCAGCGGCCAGTGGGAAAAAGCCCGCCGCAAAGCCGCCGAACAAGTGCGCGACGCCGCCGCCGAACTGCTCAACACCTACGCGCGCCGCGCCGCGCGCGCGGGCCACACCTTTGCCCTGCCCGCGCAAGACTACGCGCAATTTGCCGCTGGCTTCGGCTTTGAAGAAACCGCCGACCAGCGGGCGGCCATCCAGGCCGTCATCGGCGACATGACATCGCCCCGGCCCATGGACCGCCTCATCTGCGGCGACGTAGGCTTTGGCAAAACCGAAGTGGCCCTGCGCGCCGCCTTTGTCGCCGTCATCGGCGGCAAACAGGTGGCGCTGCTGGCGCCCACCACCTTGCTGGCCGAACAACACTTTCGCACCCTGCAAGACCGCTTCGCCCAATGGCCCGTCAAAGTGGCCGAAACCAGCCGCTTTCGCTCGCCCAAAGAAACCGCCGCCACACTCAAGGGCCTGGCCGACGGCAGCGTCGACATCGTAGTCGGCACGCACAAACTGCTGTCAGAGAAAACGCGCTTCAAAAACCTGGGCCTGCTCATCATCGACGAAGAACACCGCTTTGGCGTGCGCCAGAAAGAGCGCATGAAACAAATGCGCGCCGAAGTCGACGTACTCACCCTCACCGCCACCCCCATCCCGCGCACCATGGGCATGGCCCTTGAGGGGCTGCGCGATCTTTCCGTCATCGCCACCGCCCCGCAACGGCGTCTGGCCATCAAAACCTTCGTCCGCAACGAAGGCGCTGGCGTCATCCGCGAAGCCGTACTGCGCGAGCTGAAACGCGGCGGCCAAGTCTACTTCCTGCACAACGAAGTGGAAACCATCGAAAACCGCCGCCAGCAACTGGAAAGCATCCTGCCCGAAGCGCGCATTGCCGTGGCCCACGGCCAAATGCCCGAACGCGCGCTTGAGCGCGTCATGCGCGACTTCCTCGCTCAGCGCCACAACCTGCTGCTGTGCTCGACCATCATCGAAACCGGCATCGACGTGCCCACCGCCAACACCATCGTCATCAGCCGCGCCGACAAATTCGGCCTGGCGCAACTGCACCAATTGCGTGGCCGCGTGGGCCGCAGCCATCACCAGGCCTACGCCTACCTGCTGGTGCCCGACACCGACAGCCTGACCCGCCAGGCCAGCCAGCGCCTCGACGCCATACAGCAAATGGAAGAACTGGGCAGCGGCTTTTACCTGGCCATGCACGATCTGGAAATCCGCGGCGCTGGCGAAGTACTGGGCGAAAACCAGAGCGGCAACATGATGGAAATCGGCTTTCAACTCTACAACGACATGCTGGCCGAAGCCGTCAAGGCACTCAAGGCGGGCAAAGAGCCTGACCTGCTCAGCCCCATGCAGGCGGCCACCGACATCAACCTGCACACCCCCGCCCTGCTACCCGCTGACTACTGCGCCGACGTGCACCTGCGCCTGTCGTTCTACAAAAAACTGGCAACCGCCCAGAACAACGGGCAAATCAGCGCGCTGGTAGAAGAAATCGTCGACCGCTTCGGCCCCCTGCCGCCGCCAGCGCAAGCCCTCATCGACGTGCACCGCCTGCGCGTACTCGCCCAGGCCTGCGGCGCGCAAAAAATCGACGCCGCGCCCGGCGCAATCCACATCAGCTTCAGGCCCAACCCGCCCATAGACCCCATGGCCATCATCCAGATGATCCAGAAAAACCGGCACATCAAACTGGCTGGCAACGACAAACTGCGCATCGAACGCCCCCTGCCCGAAGCCATTGACCGCGT
>JAISNB010000180.1 GCA_031276435.1 Burkholderiaceae bacterium
GATCCCACAGAAACGAGTAGATCAGCGCGAACAGGGTTTCGCTGACGATCAGTTGTCCGCACAGGCTGGCCGACAGGCGCTGGCTGGCCATGTTCCAGAGTACGGTGGCAAGCCAGCTCGATCCCACGCCCACGGCAACGCCTGTGAGCATGAATTGCGCAAAGCCGGGGTGCGCTGTCATGACGCGCCATGGCGTGCCGCCCAGCCACCACAGCAGCAGGCCGCCCGCGCCCGTGGCAATGCCCAGGCCATTGGTCCATTGCGCCGCGCTCAGTTGCGGCTGGCTGCGCAGCCATTTGGCGTTGAGCAGGGCAAACGCCGTCCACGATACCAAAGCCAGCAGCGCCAAAGCGATGCCGCGCCAATAGGCCTGTGTGGCTGATTCGCCCGCCGCGGCTGCGGCAGCAGCGGTTGCCAATTCCGGATGCGCCAGCGCGGCGCGCACGCGCTCTAACGCACCCATGCCCATGACGAGCAGGCCCAGCGCGGTGAGCGCCAGACCGGGCAGCAAGTCTTTCCAGTGCAGGCCTTTGGGGCGGCCCAGCAACAGCAGCGCAATGGGGACGGTGCCCATGATGAGTGCGGGCATTTCGCTGCCCGCGTTGCGGATGCTCAGGGCGGAGAGCCAGTAGTAGCCGGTAAAGCCGATCACGCTCAGGCCGATGGCCGCTAGCAACTGCTGGCGCGTCAGCCACGCCCATTGGCGCAGCACGCGCGCTGGCTGCCGCGCCACATTCAGGCCCAGCGCCAGCGCGGCTGAAAAGCCAAAGAATATGAAGCGCCAGGCCGCCAGGTCCAGCGCCGAGAAGCCTGGGGTCATGCGCGGCGCGACAAACACCAGTCCCCACAGCGCGCCCGCGCCCAGGCCAGCGGCGATTCCGATGCGCGTGTTCGCGCCCGTGTTTGCGCCGATCGCGCCCTTTGCCTCAGCGCGCGCACTCATGCGTTTGCGCCCGCTCGCGCCTTGCCAGCAACGGGCGCCGCGCCGCCCGCCCGGCTCACGCGGGCCGATGAAAAGCCGATTTGATCGCCCACACCATTTCTCCAGAAAAACATGCCTGACGCCTGCCGCGGCACACTAAAATCCTGACAGCGCCTTGTTCATTTTCAATCGATGGGCGCGCGCGCCATTTTCACATTCATAAGAGATGGAGACTGAAACGACCATGACCCCCGAAGAAATCCTGAGCACCCACGGCCCGCGCGAGGCCATGGAATACGACGTGGTCATTGTGGGCGCTGGCCCCGCGGGCCTGTCGACTGCCATCCACATCAAGCAACTGGCCGCCAGCAAGGGGCAGGACATCTCGGTGGTGGTGCTTGAAAAAGGCTCCGAGCCTGGCGCACACATACTGTCGGGCGCCATCATGGATCCCAAGGCGCTGACCGAGCTTTTCCCCGACTGGAAGGAAAAGGGCGCGCCGCTGAACCAGCCCGTGACCGAGGACGCCTTTCTGATGCTCAGCGCGCAAGGCGGCTTTCAGGTGCCCAACATCGTCATGCCCGCATGTTTGCACAACACGGGCTATTACGTCATCAGCCTGGGCAATGTGGTGCGCTGGCTGGCCCAGCAGGCCGAGGCGCTGGGCGTTGAAATCTTTCCGGGTTTTGCCGCCGCCGAGGTGCTTTACAACGACGACGGCAGCGTCAAGGGCGTGGCCACCGGCAACATGGGCATCGGCAAGAATGGCGAGCCGGGCGCCAACTTCCAGCTTGGCATGGAACTGCACGCCAAATACACCGTGTTTGCCGAAGGCGCGCGCGGCAGCCTGGGCCGCCAGATCACCGCGCGCTACCAGCTCGACGCGGGCAAAGACCCGCAAAGCTACGGCATCGGCATCAAGGAGCTGTGGGAGATCGACCCCAGCCGCCACCGCCCCGGCCTGACGCTGCACTCGGCCAGTTGGCCGCTGGCGCGCAACACTTATGGCGGCGCTTTCATGTACCACGCCGAGGACAACAAAATGTTCTGCGGCTTTGTGGTCGGCCTCAATTACGCCAATCCGTACCTCAGCCCGTTCGAGGAATTCCAGCGCTGGAAAACCCATCCGCACATTCGCAAATTCTTCACCGACGATCAGGGCCAGGTCAACGCCAGGCGGCTGTCCTACGGGGCGCGCGCCATCTCTGCGGGCGGGTTGTTGACTTTGCCCAAGACCGTTTTCCCGGGCGGCGTGCTGGTGGGCTGCGAGGCGGGCTTTCTCAACGTCAGCCGCGTCAAGGGCAGCCACTCGGCCATCAAGTCGGGCATGCTGGCCGCGCAAGCCATTTTTGACGCGCTGGCCGCGGGCCGCCAGCACGACGAGTTGTCGGCCTTCCCCGAGGCGTTCCGCAACTCCTGGCTTTACACCGAACTGCACCGCGACCGCAATTACAAGAACTGGTTCAAGAAGGGGCTGGCCATGGGCACGCTGATGACCGGCGTCGAGCAAAAACTGCTGGCGGGCAACATTCCGTGGACCATTCACCGCAAGGACCCCGACTACGTGCAACTGCAAAAGGCCAGCGCGCACCAGCCCATTGAGTACCCCAAGCCCGATGGCAAGCTCACCTTCGATCGCCTCTCCAGCGTGTTCATCAGCAACACCAACCACGAGGAAAACCAGCCCGCGCACCTGACGCTCAAGGACCCCGCCGTGCCCATCCGCGTCAACCTGGCCGAATACGCCGGCCCCGAGCAGCGTTACTGCCCGGCGGGCGTGTACGAGTTCGTGCCCGATGAAGCCGCGGGCGGCAGCGCGCAGCGCCTGCAAATCAACGCCCAGAACTGCCTGCACTGCAAAACCTGCGACATCAAGGACCCCACGCAAAACATTGTCTGGGTCACACCCGAAGGCGGCGGCGGCCCCAACTATTCCGGCATGTGATGCCGTGATCGCCCGCGCGCGCCTTCAAGCACGCGCGCGCAAACAAGGCGCGAAAAACAGGGCGCGGCGTGGCACGCCTGCTCTCGTGGCACAATCCGTGCCTCGTCAGAAGAGTGCACTGCGCCGCAGGGCCGCCGAAGGCGCAGGAGGCCCGTTGTGGCCCTGAACGCTCAGGCAAAAGGACTGACACCGCCTGCCACGCGCGCCCTTTGTGCCGACCGGCAGGCGTTCCCGGCTGGAGAGAGGCTGGCGTTTGACGACAGACGCGCCAGCCCACCGAAGGAGCAAGCGCGCATCGGCGCGCGAATCTCTCAGGTAAAGCGGACAGCAGGGCCGAGTCGGCGTTGACTCCCACGGGAGCCAGCGCCCATTTGCCCATTGCTTTTTCCGGAGATTTCCGCTTGGCCGCCAAAGAAGAACCACTGCTCAAAACCCCGCTGCACGCGCTGCACCTTGAACTGGGCGCCCGCATGGTGCCCTTTGCGGGTTATTCCATGCCCGTGCAATACCCCGGCGGACTGCTGCAAGAGCACCGGCACACGCGCGCGGCGGCTGGTTTGTTCGACGTATCGCACATGGGCCAGGTGCGGCTCGAAGGGCCGGATGCCGCTGCCGCGCTGGAGACGCTGATTCCCATGGATGTGCTGGGCCTGGGCCTGAACAAACAACGCTACGGCCTGCTGCTGGGTGCCGAAGGCGGCATCATCGACGACCTGATGTTCGTCAACCGCGGCGACCACCTGTTTCTGGTGGTCAACGGCGCTTGCAAGGCCGCTGACCTGGCCCACCTGCAAGCTGGCATCGGCCAGCGTTGCAAAGTTGTCGCGCAACCCGCGCAAGCCTTGCTGGCGCTGCAAGGCCCGCAGGCCGCGCGGGCGCTGGAGCGGCTGGTGCCTGGCGTCGGGGCGCTGGTGTTTATGACGGGCGCTGCTTTCACCTGGCAAGGGGCCGATCTGTTCATCACCCGCAGCGGCTACACGGGCGAGGACGGCTTTGAAATCTCGGTGCCCGAGGCGCATGCCCCAGCCCTGGCCCGCGCCCTGCTCGCGCAGCCGCAGGTCAAGCCCGTTGGCCTGGGCGCGCGCAATTCTCTGCGGCTGGAAGCCGGCTTGTGCCTGTACGGCAATGACATCGACGCTGCCACCACGCCGGTGGAAGCGGCCCTGGACTGGGCCATCCAGAAAGTGCGCCGCACCGGCGGCGCGCGCGCGGGCGGCTTTCCGGGCGCGGCGCGCGTGCTGGCGCAGCTCGATGGCGCGCAACCCGTGCGCCGCAGGCGCGTCGGCCTGGTGGCCATCGACCGCGTGCCCGTGCGCGAGCCAGCGCCGCTGGAAAACCGGGACGGGCAACGCATCGGGCAAGTCACCAGCGGCCTGCTCAGCCCCAGCCTGGACAAGCCCATCGCCATGGCCTGCGTGCAGCCCGGCTACGACACGCCCGAAGCCGCCATCTTCGCCATGGTGCGCGGCAAACCCGTGCCCATGCAAGTGGTGCCCATGCCGTTTTGGCCCACCCGTTACCACCGTGGCTGAAAGCGCCCGCGCGTGCCTTGAAAGCCTTTGCCCGCTTTTACCAACCGCTCATTTTTCAGGAGCAAGCATGACCCGCAAATACACCGAAGACCACGAATGGATTGAAACCGATGGCAGTGCCGCCACCGTAGGCATCACGCACCACGCGCAAGACGCGCTGGGCGACGTGGTGTTTGTCGATCTGCCCGAAGTGGGCAGAACCTACGCGCAAAAAGACGCCGCTGGCGTGGTCGAATCCGTCAAGGCCGCCGCCGACGTGTACATGCCCGTCAGTGGCGAAGTCACCGAAGTCAACGAGGCCCTGCGCGCCGATCCCGGCCTGGCCAACAGCGACCCGCTTGGCGCTGGCTGGTTCTTCAAACTCAGGCTGACGCAGCCCGCCCAACTCGACGCGCTGATGGACGAGGCCGCCTACGGCCAGTTCAGCCAGAACTGATTTTTTCCCCGCGCCAGCATGCTGGCTGGCAGGCGGAGCGCGCGCGCTTTGCTCGCCGCGCATGCCGCCGCGCGGCCTGCCGCTTTTTCCTTTTTTCTTTTTTGCTGCCCCTGATTGCGCCATGAACACCGTGCCCTTGTCTGAACTGGAAAACGCGGGCGAATTCGCCCCCCGCCACATTGGTTTGTCTCCCCGGGACGAGGCGCACATGCTGCGCGTGGTGAGCGCCGACTCGCGCCAGGCCCTGGCGCACGCCGTCGTCCCGGCCAGCATCGCGCGCACCCGGCCCATGCAACTGCCACCGGCCGTCAGCGAGGCCGCCGCGCTGGCCGAACTCAAGGCCATCGCCAGCCAGAACAATCTGTTCAAGAACTTCATCGGCCAGGGCTATTACGGCTGCCACACGCCGGGCGTGATTTTGCGCAACGTTCTGGAAAACCCCGCCTGGTACACCGCCTACACGCCGTATCAGGCCGAAATCAGCCAGGGTCGCCTGGAGGCGCTGCTCAACTTCCAGACCCTGATTGCCGACCTGACAGGCCTGGACATCGCCAACGCTTCCATGCTCGACGAGGCCACTTCCGCCGCCGAAGCCATGACGCTGGCCCGGCGCTCGGCCCCAAACACGAGCAACGTGTTCGTGGTCTCCGCGCACTGCCACCCGCAGACCATCGACGTCATCCGCACGCGCGCGCGTCCGCTGGGCATCGAGGTGCTGCTGGCCGACAGCGCCGACGCCTGGCAGGCCGCGCTGGAGGCCGACCACTTTGCCGCGCTGGCGCAGTACCCGGCCAGCACCGGGCTGCTGCAAGACTGGAGCGACAGCGCGGCGCAAACGCACGCGCGCGGCGGCATCTTCATCGTCGCGGCGGATTTGCTCGCGCTCGCGCTGCTGAAGCCGCCCGGCGAGATGGGCGCCGACATTGCCGTGGGCAGCGCGCAGCGTTTTGGCACGCCCATGGGCGCTGGCGGCCCGCACGCTGGCTACATGGCCTGCCGCGACGCGCTCAAACGCGCCATGCCCGCTCGCCTGGTGGGCGTGAGCGTGGACGCGCATGGCCGCAGCGCCTGCCGGCTGGCGCTGCAAACGCGCGAGCAGCACATCCGGCGCGAGAAAGCCACCAGCAACATCTGCACCGCGCAAGTGCTGCCCGCCGTCGTCTCCAGCATGTACGCCGTCTACCACGGGCCGGACGGCCTGCGGCGCATTGCCGCTCGCGTGGCCGCTTACGCCGCCATTCTGGCCGCAGGGCTGAAGCAACTGGGCCACACGCTGCGCCACGACAGCGCGTTCGACACGCTGTGCATCGCAAGCGGCGCGGCCACTGCGCCATTGCTGGAGCGCGCGCGCGCGGCGGGCGTCAACCTGCGCCAGATCGATGCCGAAGCGCTGGGCATCTCGCTGGACGAGACCACCACGCGCGAGGACATCGCGCTGCTGTGGAAAATCTTTGCCCGGCCAGGGCAGGCGCTGCCCGATGTGGATGCCCTCTCGCGCAGCGCGCCGCCGCTGATCGCACCCGCGCTGCGCCGCGCCAGCGGCTACCTCGCGCACCCGGTATTCAACAGCCACCACAGCGAAACCGCCATGCTGCGTTACCTGCGCGGCCTCAGCGACAAAGACCTCGCGCTCGACCGCAGCATGATCGCGCTGGGCAGTTGCACCATGAAGCTCAACGCCACCAGTGCGATGATCCCCTTCACTTGGCCGGAATTTGCCAACACGCACCCGTTCGCGCCCGCCGATCAACTGCACGGCTGGCGCCTGCTGGACGAACAACTGCGCGCCTGGCTGTGCCAGATCACCGGCTACGCGAGCGCCAGCCTGCAACCCAACGCTGGCTCGCAAGGCGAATATGCCGGACTGCTGGCCATTCGCGGCTGGCACCAAAGCCGTGGTCAGGGCGAGCGCGACATTTGCCTGATTCCCGCCAGCGCGCACGGCACCAACCCGGCCAGCGCGCACATGGCCGGTCTGCAAGTGGTCACGCTCCAGTGCGACGCGCAAGGCAACGTCGATTTGCACGACCTGAAAGCCAAATGCCAGCAGCACAGCGCCCGGCTGGCCGCCGCCATGTTCACCTACCCGAGCACGCATGGCGTCTTCGAGCCGGGCATCCAGACACTGTGCGAAATCGTGCGCGCGCACGGCGGGCGCGTCTACGTGGACGGCGCCAACATGAACGCGCTGGCCGGTCTGGCCGCGCCCGGCCAGTTTGGCGGCGATGTGAGCCACATCAACCTGCACAAAACCTTTGCCATCCCGCACGGCGGCGGCGGCCCCGGCGCAGGCCCTCTCTGCGTGGCCCAGGACCTGGCGCCCTTTTTGCCCGGCAACCCCGGGCAGATTGACGCCAGTGGCCGCCCCGTTGCCGCAAGCGCCGTCGGCCCGGTCAGCGCCGCGCCACTGGGCAACGCGTCGGTACTGCCCATCAGCTGGATGTACATCCGCATGATGGGCGCCGCTGGCCTTGCCCGCGCCAGCGAAGCGGCCATCCTCAGCGCCAACTACATCAGCCGCCGTCTGGCCGCGCACTACCCCACGCTGTACACATCGGCCCAGGGCCACGTGGCGCATGAATGCATCCTGGATCTGCGCGCGCTCAAGGACAGCAGCGGCGTCATGGCCGAAGACGTCGCCAAGCGCCTGATTGACTACGGCTTTCACGCGCCCACGCTGAGCTTTCCCGTCGCCAACACGCTGATGGTGGAGCCGACCGAAAGCGAACCACTGGCCGAGCTGGACCGCTTCATCGACGCCATGATCGCCATCCGCGCCGAAATCGCCCGCATCGAAAGCGGCGCATGGCCCCGGCATGACAACCCGCTCAAAAACGCGCCGCACACGGCGCAAAGCCTGCTCGCCATCGACTGGCCGCACCCCTACCCGCGCGAAGTGGCCGCTGCCCTGCGCGCGCCCGGCAGCGCCATGCTGAAGTACTGGCCGCCCGTGGGCCGCGTGGACAACGTCTATGGCGACCGCAACCTGCTTTGCCGTTGCGCGCCCGCCAGCGCTGCCCCATGAACGCGAGCGCCGCCAACCCCGCCGCCGCTGGCAGCAGCAGCCTGCGCGTGCGCCGCGTTGACTTTGGCAACGCGCGCGATCGCGCCGCCGTGCTCGCGCTGCTCGATGGCTACGCGCGAGACCCCATGGGCGGCCAGCAGGCCCTGGCCGCCGACGCGCAAGCGCGCCTGTGCGACGACCTGGCGCGCTGGCCCACAGCGGTGAGCTTTCTGGCCTGGATGGGCGACGAAGCCGTGGGCCTGTGCAACTGCTTTCTGGGCTACTCCACCTTCCAGGCGCGGCCTCTTTTGAACATCCACGACATCGCCGTCACGCCCGCCTGGCGGCGGCAAGGCGTGGCCCAGGCGCTGCTGGCCGCCGCGCAACACCACGCCCGGCAGCAAGGCTGCTGCAAAATCACGCTGGAAGTGCTCTCCAACAACCTGCCCGCGCAACGCAGCTACCGGCGCTTTGGCTTTGCGCCCTATGTGCTCGACCCCGCGCAGGGCCAGGCCACCCTGATGCAAAAATGGCTGTGAAAAAGCCGTTTGCCGTTTCCTGAATCGCCCGTTCGGGCCGCCAAAGCCGTGGCCGCGCGGCGTACAGGCTGGCGCACTGTGGTTGCCCGCCGCGGTTGACCTGAACCCCGCGCAAAACCCAAGGCCGCGCCGCGTCAGCGGCCAGCCGCGTTCTTCTGGCGCGCGATCACTGACCGCCCGCTTGCAGCCGCTGCCCGAACTGCTCGCCCAGATGCTTGACAAAGCTGGCGGTCAGATGGTTTCTGTCGCGGAAAGTCACGTAGCCATCCTGCTGCGCGTGGCACATTCCGCCCGGGCAAATGGCGTCGTTCATATCCAGCGTGCGCGCGTTGCCGAAAGGCGCTACCGCCGCTTGCAGCGCCGCGTACACGGCGTCATTTCTTGCGTCGGCAGACGGCGCGCGGCAGCGATCATCGCCTGCCAGCAGGCGCACCAGCGGCTTGTTGCCCGTCAGGCAATACAGGCCATTGAAAGGCAAAACAGGCGTGCTGCGGATCAGAACAATGTTTTTCGCGTGGGGACTGAGCGCCTTCAGGATTTTTTGTGTGCCCTCTGTCCACTCCTCTGGCGTGAATGGGTATTCAAGGGAAGAACCCAGAATGATGGTGTCCGTGTGCCGCGCTTGCAGCAGTTTTATGACATTTTCCCGCCAGAGCACGCATTCGGTGTAATCCCGGCCAATGCGCGCGTAAAAAAACGCCGGTTTGTCGACCATCGGGCAGGCCGATTTGGTCAAGACAGAAAGCCTCCAGCCAGGCTGGGTAAACCGTTTCTCCAGCGCGGGAAACCACTGCGTGCCAATGCTGTCGCCCAGCAAAACCGCGCTGCGCGGCGCGTTCTGATCGCCAAATGTGCATTCGTTGACGTCGGCGCTCTTGTACCAGTCGTCGCAATCCAGGATATGGGGCGTATCCCAACTGGCATCCATGATTTTCTGGTTTTCGGGAGCGAACATTTCGGCTTCGATCACGGAAAACCAGAGCAGGCAAAGCAGGCTGCCCGAAACCAGAGTGGTCATGACGCCCGCCACCATGGGCGCGGGGCGGCGAAGCAGCGCCTCCTGGCGGCGTATTGGCCGCTCCACGCAATAAAACGAAATGCAGGCCAGCAGCAGCGCGAAAAGCGCCAGCGCGGTTCTGACCGCCAGCGAGGCGTTGGTGTAAACCACCGTGCCCAGCACCAGAATCGGCCAATGCCACAGGTACCAAGAATAAGAGACGTGCCCCAGCGCCTGCATGGGCCGCAGGCAAAGCAGGAACAGGATTGTACCCCCCCCCCCCGTGTTTTGCACGGCTGCCCGCCGCGAGCAGCAGGGCCGCGCCCAGCGAGGGCAACAGGGCGCGATAGCCAGGATAAGGCGCATCGGGGCTGCACCAGAGCAAGGCCAGCGCGATGGCCGCAAGCCCGAGCCATCCGCACAATTCGGTGAGCATCCTGCCCTTGGGCGCAGCAGGCGGGGAAAGCACGCCACCCGCCGACCTGTCCCGAAAGTAAAGCCAGGTCAGCGCGCCCAGGGCAAATTGCCAGGCGCGCGCGGGCATCATGTAAAAGGCCGAAGCCGGGTGCAGGCGCATGAGAATCAGGCACAGCGCCAGGCTGAGGGCAAACACCAGCCACATCATCCGCTTCCAATACCGCGCCCGATCTTGCGCGCCATCGTCCGGCGTGGCCTTTGCCGCCTGCCGCTTTTGCGCCCACCAGAACGCCAGCAACAGCAGCCAGGGCCAGACCAGATAAAACTGCTCTTCCACGCCCAGCGACCAGGTGTGCAAAAACAGGCTGTTTTCCGCGCCTGGCTCAAAGTAGCCAATCTCGCTGAACGCATAGAAGAAATTGCTGAGCCACACCAGGGCGCTGGCGGCGGCATTGACCTGCGTGGCCTGGTGCGCGGGCCTGAGCAAAGCCCAGGCCAGCAGGCAGGACGCGAGCACGACAAGAAACAGGCCCGGCGCCAGGCGGCGCAGGCGGCGGGCATAAAACCCCCACATGTCCACGCGGCCCGTGGCCTGCATCTCCAGCACCAGCAGCGCGGTGATGAGGTAACCCGAGAGCACGAAAAACATGTCCACACCGATAAAGCCGCCCTGGAAACCCGGCAGATTCATGTGCGCGGCCACCACCAGCAAGATGGCCAGCGCGCGCAAGCCCTCGATATCCGGCCGATAGCCGAGTTTGTGATTTTTTTGCATGGATACCTCCTCCTGGTTGGCCCGCGAAGTTGGGCGCTCGGTCGATTGTTGGGCCACCGCTTTCTCCGCCGCGTGCCTTCCGGGCACGCAGTTTACCCGGGATGGTCTGCGGGCGGCAGGCGCGCGCCTTTCAAAAAACACCCGCTGCATTTGCGGGCGCGTCAGACGGGGCCGTGCCAGAGTTCTTCGATGCGCCTGGGCGGAAAACTGTCCCAGCTTTGGCAGCCGGGGCATTGCCAGAAGTAGGTCTGCGCCTCGAATCCGCAGGCGGCGCAGCGGTAGCGCGCCACGGCGCGCACGGCGCGCTCCAGCGAGTGCTGCACGGTGGCGTGCGCCTGCGCTTCGATGGCTGGCTCGCTTGCCAGCCATCGCGTGGCGGCAATCAGCGATGACTCTTGCGCCATGTGCAGCAAGTAGCTGTTGCGCGCTTCGGGCATGGGCATGCCAGCGGCGCAGCGCGCCTGAACCAGCGCCTCGGTCACGTCCACCGAGGGCGCTTGCGCAAAGTGCTGCGCCAGGATGGCCGTGGCTTTTTCAAGCTGGCCGCTGCGCTTTCCCAGTCGCGCCAGTTCGGCGGCCACCAGCGGGAGCGCCTGGGGCGCGAGATCGGGCAGGCGCGCCAGCACGGCAAAGGCTTGCGCGCTCTGGCCCCGGGCGTCCAGCAGTCTGGCCAGTTCGATGCGCGCGCGCGGCTGGCCGGGCGCATCCGCAATGGCTTGTTCCAGCAAGGCTTGCGCGGTGGCGAAGTCCTGATGGCGATGCCATGCGGTGAGCGCCTGCTCGCAGCGGTAGTGCGCCAGGCGGCCAGTGAAGTCGGCCTGTCTGGCCGCTTGCAGCTTGCGCGCGATGGCCGTGGCCTTGTCCCATTCGCGCGTGCGCTCGAACAGCGCCAGCAGCGCGAGCCAGGCGTCTTGCGCGTGGGCGGTGCCTTCGAGCTTGCCCAGCGCGCTTTCGGCGTGGTCGATCAGGCCCGCCTTGAGAAAGTCCAGCGCCAGCGCGTGCTGGGCGCGGTCGCGGTCGGCGGTGCTGATGTCGCCGCGCGAGAGCAGGTGCTCGTGCACGCGCACGGCGCGCTCGTAGTCGCCCCGGCGCCGGAACAGGTTGCCAAGGGCAAAGTGCAGCTCAGAGGTGTCGGGGTCTTTCTGGACGGCTTCGATGAAGGCGTCTATGGCCTGGTCCTGCTGCTCGTTGAGCAGGTAGTTCAGGCCCTTGAAGTAGGCGCGGGGGGCCTGGCGGTTTTCCATGCGCAACTGGCGCAGGTCAAGCCGTGAGGCCACCCAGCCGAGCGCAAACGCAATGGGCAGCCCCAGCAGGATCCAGGTCAGGTCAAATTCCATGCGGCGGCGGCAGGCTGCTGTGGGGGTCGCAAGGGCGCGGCGCCGCCGCAGTGGCCTTGTCGGCGGCCCTGCGCCGCCACCAGCCGGGCAGCATGCCCACCACGCCGATGACCACACCAAGGATGAAGGCGCACATCACGATCAGGGCCACGGGGCCGCGCCACTGGTGGCCAAACAGCAGGTACACGGTGGCGTCGTGCTGGTTGTTCAGCGCAAAGGCGAACAGGACGAAGAAAACGGCTGCTTTCAGCACCCACCGCAGCAGCCGGATGAATGGGGTCATGCGCGGGTTTTGTTCCTGGGGGGATGCCCTGGGGCCATTTCAGGCGCTGGCAGCGGCGCGTGCGCCCCGGGCGTGATTTTTTCGACCGCTTCGCGCAGGGCCTTGCCCGGCTTGAAGTGGGGAACGCGCCGCTCGGGGATGGGCACGCTTTCGCCCGTGCGCGGGTTGCGGCCCAGGCGCGGCGGACGCCGGCTGATGGCAAAGCTGCCAAAGCCGCGGATTTCGATGCGGTGCCCGCGCACCAGCGCGTCGCTCATGGCGTCAAGCAGGGTTTTGACGGCGGCATCGGCGTCGTGGCGGGTCAACTGTCCAAAACGCTCGGCCAGAAGGTCAACAAGATCAGAGCGTGTCATTGCAAGGGGGCCTCGGACATGCCCCGGAACCAGTGGCATCTGCGGCGGCGCGCGCCGCGCGGTGGTGGCCCCGGGGGTTCATGCGCCAGTGGCGGTTTATGGCTTGTCGCTGCCACCATCGAGTTTGGCGCGCAGCAGGGCGCCCAGACTGGTGGTGCCCGCGTGCTCGCGTGCGGCCTGGTCGTTGAGCGAACTCATGGCCTCTTGCTGGTCGGCGGCGTCCTTGGCTTTCACGGAAAGCTGGATGTTGCGGCTCTTGCGATCGACGTTGACGACCACGGCGCTCACTTCGTCGCCCACCTTGAGCACCTGGCTGGCGTCTTCCACGCGGTCGCGGCTGATTTCAGAGGCGCGCAGATAGCCCACCACGTCGTTGCCCAGGTCGATTTCCGCGCCCTTGGCGTCCACGGTCTTGACGGTGCCGGTGACGGTCTGGCCTTTTTCGTTGACGCTGACAAAGGTGGTGAACGGATCCTGGTCGAGTTGCTTGATGCCCAGGCTGATGCGCTCGCGCTCCACGTCCACGGCCAGCACCACGGCTTCGACTTCCTGGCCCTTCTTGTATTCGCGCACGGCCACTTCGCCGGACTCGTTCCAGGACAGGTCAGACAAATGCACCAGGCCATCGATGCCGGAGGGCAGGCCGACGAATACGCCAAAGTCGGTGATCGACTTGATGGGGCCTTTGACCTTGTCGCCGCGCTTGGTGTTTTGCGCAAACTCTTCCCAGGGGTTGGGGCGGCACTGCTTCATGCCCAGGGAGATGCGGCGCTTGTCCTCGTCGATCTCCAGAACCATGACTTCGGCCTCGTCGCCGAGCGCGACCACTTTGGACGGGGCCACGTTCTTGTTGGTCCAGTCCATCTCCGAGACGTGCACCAGCCCTTCGATGCCGGGTTCCAGTTCGACAAACGCGCCGTAGTCGGCAATGTTGGTGACTTTGCCGAACATGCGCGTGCCCTGCGGATAGCGGCGCGCCACGCCCAGCCACGGATCATCGCCAAGCTGCTTGAGGCCCAGCGAGACGCGCATGCGCTCGGGGTCGAATTTGAGGATTTTGGCGGTGACTTCCTGGCCAGCCTGCACCACTTCGGACGGATGGCGCACGCGACGCCAGGCCATGTCGGTGATGTGCAGCAGGCCGTCGATGCCGCCCAGATCCACGAACGCGCCATATTCGGTGATGTTCTTGACCACGCCCTGGATGATGGCGCCTTCCTTGAGCGTTTCCATGAGTTTTTCGCGCTCTTCGCCCATGCTGGCTTCCACCACGGCGCGGCGGCTGAGCACCACGTTGTTGCGCTTGCGGTCGAGCTTGATGACCTTGAATTCCATGGTCTTGCCTTCGTAGCCGGACAAGTCCTTGGTGGGGCGCGTGTCGATCAGCGAGCCGGGCAGGAAGGCGCGGATGCCGTTGACCAGCACCGTCAGGCCGCCCTTGACTTTGCCGTTGACGGTGCCTGCGACGAATTCGCCGGATTCCAGCGCCCGCTCCAGCGACAGCCAGGAGGCAAGGCGCTTGGCGGTGTCGCGGCTGAGGATGGTGTCGCCAAAGCCGTTCTCGATGGAGCCAATGGCCACCGGCACGAAAGCACCGGCTTCGACCTCAAGCTCGCCCTGGTCGCTCTTGAATTCCTCGATTGGAATGTAGGCCTCGGATTTCAGACCCGCGTTGACGACCACGAAATTGTGTTCGACGCGCACCACCTCGGCGGTGATGACTTCGCCCGAGCGCATTTCAGTGCGCTTGAGGGACTCTTCGAACAGCTCGGCAAAAGATTCGGACATGTAAAAATTTCCTCGGGATTCGCATGCGCAGGATGTACGCTGGCACCATGCCGACGTTTCTATAGCTGGATGCGAACAGGTTAGGGTGCGGGGTGTTTTCCGCGTGGTTGGGTTGAACAACCACCCGCTCTGGCGCTGCCTTGCGGCGGCAAACTGCAAGAGAGCGGATGGACTTTTAAAAAAGCAGCGCGCCCCAAGCGCGAAAACCGGCGCGCCCGCAAAAGGGCGCGCGCGGCTCAGGCGTTCTGAAACGGCTGCCGCGCCTGCCACCAGAGCAGCACCTGTTCGACCGATTGCGCAATCGACAAGGCGGAGTTGTCCAGCAGCAAGGCATCCTTGGCTGCTTTGAGAGGCGCCGCCTCGCGGTTCATGTCCCGCGCGTCGCGCGCCTGCAAGTCAGCGCAAAGGTCGGCCATTTTAACCGCGGCGCCCCTGGAAAGCAATTGCGCGTGACGGCGCCGGGCGCGCTGCTCGCTGCTGGCCGTCAGGTAAACCTTGAGCGCGGCGTCGGGGAAGATGACGGTGCCCATGTCGCGGCCATCGGCAATCAGGCCGGGCAGACGCTGGAAACCGTGCTGCAAAGCCACGAGCGCCGCGCGCACTTGCGGCAGCGCCGCGATTTTGGAGGCGTTCATGCCCACGGCTTCGGTGCGTATGGCGTCGGTGACGTCTTGCCCGGCCAGCCAGATGTGCCCGCCGTCAAAGCGCGCGGGCAGGGTGCGCGCCAATTGGGCGAGCGCGGCTTCATGCCGCACGTCGATGCTGAGGGCCGCCTGTTCGGCGGCCAGCGCGCTCAGGCGGTAGAGCGCGCCGGAATCCAGATAGTGGTAGCCCAGGCGCTGCGCCAGCGCGCCAGCCAGCGCGCCTTTGCCGGAAGCCGTGGGGCCGTCGACGCAGATGACCGGAACACCAGCAGCGGCGGGTCGCGCCACGGCGAACAGGGTTTCAAAGTAGTCCGGGAAGGTTTTGGCCACGCACCCGGGGTTCTGGATGCGCACGGGCAATTGCGCCGGGTTGAAGGCGGCCAGGCTGGCGCACATGGCCATGCGGTGGTCGTCGTAAGTGGACAGGCTGGCGGCGCGCCAGTGGGCCGGGCTGGCGGGCGGGGTGATGCGGATGCAGTCGGCGCCCTCTTGCACCGTGGCGCCCAGCTTGCGCAGTTCGGCAGCCATGGCGGCGATGCGGTCGGTCTCCTTGACGCGCCAGCTTGCAATGTTGCGCAGGGTGCTGGGGCCGTCGGCGTAGAGCGCGAGCGCGGCCAGCGTCATGGCCGAGTCGGGGATGTGGTTGCAGTCCAGATCGATGGCCTTGAGGGGCCAGGCACCGCGCCGCACGCGCAGGTGATCGGGGCCGCTTTCCACGTGCGCGCCCATGCGCCGCACGGCATCGACAAAGCGGATGTCGCCCTGGATGGCGTTGTCGCCAAGGCCTTCGATCGTCAAACCGCCCGATGGTGCGGCGGCGGCATCCGAGAGCGCGCCCGCCGCGATGAAGTAGCTGGCCGACGAGGCGTCTGGCTCCACCTGGATTTGCCCGGGCGAGCGGTAGCGGCTGCCCGCGGGGATGACAAAGCGCCGCGCGCCTTCGCAGCGCACGGCAACGCCAAAGCGCAGCAGGATGGCGCGGGTGATGTCGATGTAGGGGCGCGAGATCAGCTCGCCCGCCACTTCGATCACCACGTCGCCCGCGCCCGCGCTGGCAAGCGGCAGCGCCATGAGCAGGCCGGTGAGAAACTGGCTGGACACGTCGCCGCGCACGGCAATGGGCTGGTCAAGCCGCAGCGCGGGCTGGCCGATGGCAATGGGCGGATAGCCGCCCTGGCCCAGGTAGTCGATCTGGCAGCCAAGCTGGCGCAGCGCGTCGACCAGATCGCCAATGGGGCGCTCGTGCATGCGGGGCACGCCAGAGAGTTCAAACTGCCCGCCAAGCACGGCCAGCGCCGCCGTCAGCGAGCGCATGGCCGTGCCCGCGTTGCCCAGAAACAGTTTGGCCGGTGGCGGCGTGGCCGTTTGGGTGTCCAGGCCGACGATTTCGGTGCTGGCGCCGTTTTGCGCGACGCCACAACCCAGTTGCCGCAGTGCTTGCAGCATGACGCGCGTGTCGTCGGAATCGAGCAGGCCGTCGATCCGGGTTTTGCCCGCGCTCAGCGCGGCCAGCAGCAGCACGCGGTTGGAGATGCTCTTGGAGCCGGGCAGCCGCACCGCGCTGCCCACGCCAGCGAGCGCCGGTACGTCGAGAAATCCGGTGGTGAACACGCGCTGCGCCTGGCGGGTGGCCTCAAAGGCCGGGCTTGCGCCAGTTGGCGCGGGCGTGGCTGGCGCGGTTGATCAGGCGCTCAAGGTCGTTGCCACGGCCTTCGGCAATGAGTTTGTCGAACTCGGCCAGCGCGCGCTGGAAGTGCTCCATCTGGTTGGCCATTTCCTCGCGGTTGGCCAGCAAAATGTCGCGCCACATCTTGGGGTCGCTGGCGGCAATGCGGCTGAAGTCCCGAAAGCCCGGGCCAGCCAGCGCCATGAACGCCTCGCCCGCCTTTTGCGAGGCCAGGCTGTTCATGAGCGCAAAGGCAATCAGGTGCGGCAGGTGGCTGACGGCAGCAAAGGCCGCGTCGTGCTCCTGCGGCGACATGCGCACCACATGGCAGCCCAGCGCCGTCCACAGTGCGGTGGCGCGCTCGATTTGGCTGTCGTGCGTGCGCTCGATGGGGGTGAGGATGACCTGCTTGCCCACGTACAGCGAGGGATCGGCGTTGGCTACGCCGGAGACCTCGCGGCCCGTGATGGGGTGGCAGGGCACGAACGCGCCCACGTTGTCGCCCAGCACGCGCCGCGCGGCATCAATCACGTCGCGCTTGGTGGAGCCGACGTCAATGATCAGGGTGCTGCCGCCCACCAGATGCCGGATGGCCTTGAAGGTGGCTTCGGTCGCGGCCACGGGCACGGCCAGCATGATCAGGTCGGCCCCCGAGACGGCCTGTAGCGCCGAAGGCGCTTCAACATCGATCACGCCCAGTTGGCGCGCATATTCGGTGGTGGATGGCGATTTGCTGTAACCGATCACGCGGCGCACCAGCCCCGCCTGCTTCATGGCAAGCGCAAAAGAACCGCCCATCAGGCCGCAGCCAATCAAACCCAGTTGTTCAAACATCGTGTCCCACGGGGTATGCACCCAGCATTTTGTAGAAGGCGCTGTACGCCTGGAGTTCGGCCAGGGCCGCGGCCACATTGGGCTGCGCGGGGTGACCCTGCAAGTCGATGTAGAAATAGTATTCCCACTTGCCCGATTTTGCCGGACGCGATTCGAAGCGCGTCATCGATACGCTGTGCCGCTTCAGCGGCGTGAGCATGTCGTAGACCGACCCGGGCTTGTTGGGCACCGACAGCAGCAGGCTCGTGCAGTCGTTGCCCGTCGGCTCGGGCATGGCCAGGGTTTGCGGCAGACAGATGACGGCAAAGCGCGTGCGGTTGCTGGCTTCGTCCTGAATGGCGTGGGCCACGATGTGCAGGCCAAACTGCGCGGCGGCGCGCTCGCTGGCCAGGCCCGCCCAGGCCGGATTGCCCGCGGCCAGGCGCGCGCCTTCGGCATTGCTGGAGACGGCGCGGCGCTCGGCCTTGGGCAGGTGCTCGGCCAGCCAGCGCTGGCACTGCACAAGCGCCTGCGGATGCGCCAGCACCACTTCAATGCCGTCCAGGTCGCTGCGCTGGCGCAGCAGGTTGTGGCGCACCAGCAGGCTGACTTCGCCCACCACGTGCGCGGGCGAATGCAAGAACAGATCGAGCGAGCGCGTGACCACGCCTTCGGTGGAGTTTTCCATGCCCACCACGCCAAATTGCGATGTGCCAGCGGCTGTGGCGTGAAACACCTCGTCAAAGCTGTTGCAGTAGATCAGGTTGGCGGCGCTGCCAAAGTATTCGATGGCCGCCTGCTCGCAAAACGTGCCTTGCGGGCCGAGCACGGCCACGCGCTGCGGCACTTCCAGCGCCAGGCAGGCGGACATGATCTCGCGCCAGATGGCTGTTACGTGCTGGTTGAGCAGCGGTCCCGGATTGTGGCTGAGCACCTTGTCGATGACCTGCGCCACGCGGTCGGGCCGGAAAAAAGGCGTGCCTTCGCGGCGCTTGAGCGCGCCGACTTCCTCGGCGACGCGGGCGCGCTGGTTGAGCAAATCGAGCAACTGGGCGTCCAGCGCGTCGATGCGCTCGCGCAACTGGCCCAGTGCTTGTGACTGTTGGGGCGTCGTCTGGCTCATGCGAATGGGTTGTGGCAACCATGGGGCGCGCCGCGCGCCCGGCGAGCGCGCGGCGCGGGGTCTTTTGTTTACTTCTTCGCGGGCGCGGCAGCAGTGGCGGCGTCCAGGATTTTGGTGGCAGCCGCGTCGAATGCCTTGGCGCCGCCTTCCACTGAAGCGCGGGTCAGGCCAATGACTTTTTCGACCCAGGCTGTGGATGCCTCTTCGCCAATCGAGCGCACTTTGGCCGCCGCGGAAGATTCCATGTAGGTGACGATGGTTTTGAGTTCGTCCTCGGAGAGTTTTTCCATGAACAGGGGCACCAGCGCGGACTCGGCGGCCTTGCCCACTTGCGCCTCGATGGCCTTGTAGGTGTTGTCGGAGTATTTCCTGAGTTCGACGTCGAGCTTGTCGGCCACGTCTTTTTGTTTGGCGGGCGGAACGTTGGCGTCAAGCTGCTGCAACCACTTGGCCATGACCGGCTGCACGGCGGCGCCCGTCAGTTGCGAGGTCATGTTTTCGATGTCGGACTTGACGTATTGCTGCGCCAGCCGCACGGCCATGGCGCGTTTGTTGTCGGACGCCTGGGCTTGCTGCTGCTGCGCCGCGGCGCTCAAAGAGAGGGTGCAGGCAGCCGCCAAGAGCATGACGGCCGGGATTTGTTTCAGGGATTTCAAGATTTACTCCGTGGGTGAATCGGGTTGGGGAAAGGAATCTGCGGCAGCGTCGTCGCCGCCACTGTTGTCTTCAGAGGCGTCATTTTCAACAATGCGCTGCAAGCCGCTGAGTTGGGTGCCATCGTCCAGGGCGATCAGGGTGACGCCCTGGGTGGCGCGGCCCATTTCGCGGATTTCGGCTACGCGGGTGCGCACCAGCACGCCCTTGTCGGTGATGAGCATGATCTCGTCGTCGGCGCCAACCAGCGTGGCAGCCACCACTTTGCCGTTGCGCTCGCTTTGCTGGATGGCGATCATGCCCTTGGTGCCACGGCCATGGCGCGTGTATTCAGAGATGCGCGTGCGCTTGCCGTAGCCGTTTTCGGTGGCGGTGAGCACACTGGTGCGCGCGCTGGTGGCGGCGGCGCTGTCCTGGTCGGCGCTGTCGGCCACCAGCAGCGCGATCACGCTTTGGCCGTCCTCGATCTGCATGCCGCGCACGCCACGGGCGTTGCGTCCCATGGGGCGCACATCGTTTTCGTCAAAGCGCACGGCTTTGCCACCATCGCTGAACAGCATGACGTCGTGCTTGCCATCGGTCAGGGCCGCGCCGATCAGATAGTCGCCATCGTCCAGTCCCACGGCGATGATGCCGGCCTTGCGCGGGTTGCTGAATTCGGACAGCGCGGTTTTCTTGACCGTGCCCTTGGAGGTGGCCATGAAGACGTAGCGGTCTTCGGGAAACTGGCTGGCCTGGCCCATCAGCGGCAGGACGACGTTGATTTTTTCGCCCTCTTCGAGCGGGAACATGTTGACGATGGGCCGCCCGCGCGAGTTGCGCGAACCCGATGGCACTTCCCACACCTTGAGCCAGTACAGGCGTCCGCGGTTGGAAAAGCACAGGATGTATTCGTGCGTGTTGGCGATGAAAAGCTGGTCTATCCAGTCGTCTTCCTTGGTGGCCGCGGCCTGCTTGCCGCGCCCGCCGCGTTTTTGCGCGCGGTATTCGCTCAGGGGCTGGCTCTTGATGTAGCCAGTGTGGCTGAGCGTGACCACCATGTCGGTGGGCGCAATCAGGTCTTCGGTGGCCAGATCTTGCGCGACGCGCTCGATGCTGGAGCGGCGCTGGCCTTCCCGGGTCTGCCCGAATTCCTGCTTGAGGGCCACGAGTTCTTCGCTGATGATGGCCGATACGCGTGCGGGTTTGGCCAGGATGTCGAGCAAGTCCTCGATCTCGGTCATGACCTCTTTGTATTCGGCGACGATTTTGTCCTGCTCCAGCCCGGTCAGGCGTTGCAGGCGCATTTGCAGGATTTCCTGCGCCTGCACGTCCGACAGGCGGTACAGGCCGTCGCCTTGCAGTCCGTATTCGCGTGGCAGGGTTTCGGGACGGTAATCGTCGGCGCTGATGAGGCCGCCATCAGCGCGCGCGCGGGTAAGCATCTCGCGCACGAGCTGGCTGTCCCAGGTGCGCGCCATCAGTTCAGCCTTGGCCACCGGCGGCGTGGGCGACTCGCGGATGATGCGGATGAACTCGTCAATGCTGGCCAGCGCCACGGCCAGGCCTTCGAGCACGTGGCCGCGCTCGCGCGCCTTGCGCAGATCGAACACGGTGCGGCGCGTGACCACTTCGCGGCGGTGCTGCAAAAAGACGTCGAGCAGCTCTTTCAGGTTGCACAGCCTGGGCTGGCCGTCCACCAGGGCCACCATGTTGATGCCGAAGGTGTCCTGCAACTGGGTTTGCTTGTAGAGGTTGTTGAGCACGACCTCGGGTACTTCGCCGCGCTTGAGTTCGATGACCAGGCGCATGCCAGATTTGTCGGATTCGTCCTGGATGTGGCTGATGCCTTCGAGCTTTTTCTCGTGCACCAGTTCGGCCATGCGCTCCTGCAGGGTTTTCTTGTTGACTTGGTAGGGCAGTTCGTCGACCACGATGGCCTGGCGCTGGCCCTTGTCGATGTCCTCGAAGTGGCACTTGGCGCGCATGACAACGCGCCCGCGTCCCGTGCGGTAGCCCTCGTGCACGCCCTGGATGCCGTGGATGATGCCAGCCGTGGGGAAATCGGGCGCCGGGATGATTTCCATCAACTCGTCCACCGTGGCTTGCGGGTGCGCCAGCAGGTGCAGGCAGGCGTCGACCACTTCATTGAGGTTGTGCGGCGGAATGTTGGTGGCCATGCCCACGGCAATGCCGCCGGAGCCGTTGATGAGCAAATTGGGCAGGCGCGTGGGCAGCACCGTGGGTTCGAGTTCCTTGCCGTCATAGTTGGGCACCATGTCGACGGTTTGCTTGTCGATGTCGGCCAGTATTTCCGAGGCGATTTTTTCCAGTCGGCACTCGGTGTAGCGGTAGGCGGCGGCGCTGTCGCCATCGACCGAGCCAAAGTTGCCCTGACCATCGATCAGCGGATGGCGCAGCGAGAAATCCTGCGCCATGCGCACCAAGGCCTCATACGTGGCGCTGTCGCCGTGCGGGTGAAAGCGCCCCAGCACGTCACCCACCACGCGCGCGCATTTGACGTAAGGGCGGTTCCAGACGTTGTTGGCCTCGTGCATGGAAAACAGCACGCGCCGGTGCACGGGCTTGAGACCGTCGCGGGCATCTGGCAGGGCACGTCCGACGATCACGCTCATGGCGTAGTCAAGATAGCTTCGCTGCATCTCCTCTTCAAGGCTGATAGGAAGTGTCTCTTTGGCGAATAAGCTCATGGTGATGATTGCTAAAAGTGCGCTGCGGCAAAACCAGAACCCGCCATTCTATGCGCCACGGCCTGTCGCCCCAAAGCAACACAACGGCGCAAAACCGGCGTTGTTCAAGGCTTCCGGGCGCGCGGACAGCCGCTTCGGGCCGTTCCGTGTGGCACAATCAATGCAACGTTTTCGGTGGTGGTCACTTGAAACGTCCGACTTATTCGCAGCCCGGCTGCGGCTTTTCCCCCATGAGGAGAATCATGAAGAAACTCAACAAAGTAGCGATCGCATTCGCTGTTGCAACCGTAGCCGGTTCCGCCCTTGCTGCTGGCTCTACCATCAGCTCTGACAACTGGCGCAACGGCCACGGCAACCTGATCTGGAAAAACGGCACCAGCGAAGGATTGTGCTGGCGCGACACTGGCTGGACCCCCGCCACCGCCGCCCCTGGTTGCGACGGCCTGATCCAGCCTGCTGTCGAACCGCCCAAAAAGGTCGAGATACCTGTCGTACCGCCGCCCGCCGCGAAAGCGCCTGTTGTTGGCAGCAAGGTGACTTACGCCGCCGACGCGTTTTTCGACTTCGACAAGGCGGTGCTCAAGCCTGAAGGCCAGGCCAAGCTGGACGATTTGGCCAGCAAGGTTTCCGGCATCAATCTGGAAGTCATTATCGCCGTGGGCCACACAGACTCCACCGGCGCTGCCGCCTACAACCAGAAGCTCTCCGTGCGCCGTGCGGAAGCCGTCAAGCAATACCTGGTTTCCAAGGGCATCGAGGCAAACCGCATCTACACCGAAGGCAAGGGCGAAGCCCAGCCCGTCGCCAGCAACGCGACTTCCGCGGGCCGCGCCCAGAACCGTCGCGTGGAAATCGAAGTGGTTGGCATCAAGAACAACTGAGATGGCTCCTGCAATTGGCCTGCGTTAGCGCCAGGTCAAAACCAGTCAAAACCTTGGGGGTTACGCTCCCAAGGTTTTTTTCTTTGTGGGAGTGCCCGCGCATGCGCATGTTCATCCGTATCCCGGGGCGATGCCGCCCAGGCGGCGTTTGCCGCGCCGCCTTCGCACTGGCGCTGCTGCTCGCTCTGGTGGCACATCCGGCCTGGGGCCAGCGGCAAGGCGCGGCATCGCCTGCCGCCGCCGCACCCGCCATCGTCATGGTGCTTTCGCCCCGCATGGTTTACGCGCTGCAAGAGTGGCCGCGCATGAAGGCCGCCGCCCGCGCCGCCGGTTTTGATGTGACCGGCGTGCGCGACCCGCAAACGCCAGCGGGCGAGTGGGCGCAGCTTGGGCGAGTGACGTTTTTGACGGATCTGGCGCTGATCGCGCCCATGAGCGCCGCCTTGCAAGCCGATTTTGCGCGCCATGGCGCGCTCAACCACATGCCTTCCACACTGGTTTACTGGTGCGGCAAACCGCATCCCTGGCCGGTGTTGGGCGTCATGCCCGACAAACCCTGGATCAACGCCCTGCAAGCGCGCGCAACCCAATTGAAGCAACAGCCATGCGCCGCAACCCGTTGAACCCGTTTCTTGCCCTGGGCGCGCTGGCCATGTCATGCGCGGCAGCGCAGCCTTCTGGCGGCGGCGTCGTCGATGCGGTGGCGATGGCCGCCTCCGCGCCCGATCGCTGCATTGCCCCACTGACCTACATCGCGCTTGACGCCGCCCTGGTCGGCCAGGACGATCACGGCATGGCCGCCTTGGGCACGTATGAGCGCGTCAGCCCTGATGGCCGCTTTGTGCTGCGCTCGTTTTCGGGCGCCTTGCTTGGCAAGGTCAGCCTCATCGAACTGCCAGCGCAGGGTGGTCAGGCCATTCGCACCTACCGCACCCCGTTTTCCAACGAGGCCTTTCCCGTGCAAAACACTTGGCGCTATCTGGTGGACGTCAACGGCGAGCACTACCGCTTCAAGGACGTGCTGACGCGGCAAGCGGCTGCACACGCACTGTTTCGCGCTGGCATGACCGGGTTTTATGCCGCTGCTGCTGAAATGCAGGCCGTCCCATCTGCCGCCGATGACCCAAAAACCGACCCGCCGCAGCGGCAGCAGCAGCGCGTCTTCATCCGCTCGCTGAGCTGGCCGCAAAACGTGGACCCCGACCTGCAAGGCATTGGCCCGCTGCAAATCGAAGACATCGAAGTGCTGGACGACGGCGCCGCCGCCCAACCCGTGCGCAAAACCGGCAGCCAGTTCATCTGCCAGCAACGCAAAGTCACGGATGGCGGCGTTTACGCGCTGCCCATGATTGCGGTGGATGGCAGCGCGTTCTCGGCCATTCCGCAAGTGCCGCGGCAGGGCCAGCCATCCATGCGCGTCTACAGCCTGGCGGCGCAACCCATGGCCCGGCAGCAACCATGCGAGTTGCGCGCCGACCTGGGCTTTGCTCCCGGCAAGGCGGTATTTGGCTATGCCAGTGCTGCCGGACAAAGCGCCTGGCTGACCTACAGCGACTTTGGCACCGTTTACGTATTCGACCCGCAACTGCGCCAAACCTGGCCCATGGACAACCAGCGCCACGGCGTGCTGGCCAGCGCCTTTCCGGCGCTGACGCGCGATGGCCGCGTCATCTACGGCGCCACCTGGCGCAACTGTGCCGACGCCCGGCGCTGCCCCGCCGTGGCGGGCTACGTGGTGGCCGATCCGTACCAGTCCACGGCCTACCGCACCTACTGGAAAACGCGCAACCAGACACCCGCCAAAACCTGCATCACCCAGGCCGACGTCCTGAAAGAGCGCGACGCCTTCGCGCGCTTTCATGGCCTGGACACACCATAAAAAAACCGGTTCCCCATGCCTGCTGCGACAATCCCCCGCATGAGCACACAAGACAACGTTGACCTGGCCGAACTGGACAAATTCGCATCGGCGGCCCACCAGTGGTGGGACCCGGAAGGCGCCTTCAAATCGCTGCACCGCATCAACCCGCTGCGGCTTGGCTGGATCGAAAGCCAATGCCCGCCGCCACTGCAAGGCAAGCGCATCGTAGACGTGGGCTGCGGCGGCGGCATCCTGGCCGAAGCCCTGGCGCGCAAAGGCGCTGACGTCCTGGGCATCGATCTGGTCGACAAATCGCTCAAGGCGGCCAAACTGCACGCGCTGGAAGCGCAAATCAAAAACCTGGACTACCGGCTGGTCAGTGCCGAAGAGCTGGCGCGCGAATGCGAAGGCCAGTTCGACGCCGTCACCTGCATGGAAATGCTCGAACACGTGTCCGACCCGGCCTCGGTCATCCGCGCCTGCGCCCGGCTGACTCGGCCCGGTGGCACAGTATTTTTCTCCACCATCAACCGCAACCCCAAGGCATACCTTCTGGCAATTGTTGCCGCCGAACACCTGCTCGCCCTGGTGCCCAAAGGCACGCACAACTACGCGCGCCTGCTGCGGCCCAGCCAGCTTGCCGCCATGGGGCGCGATGCCGCCCTGATACCCCGCGCCTTCAAGGGCCTGCAATACAACCCCGTCACCCGGCGCTTCTGGCTCAGCGACGACCTCTCGGTCAACTACATGCTCGCCATGGACAAACCCGCATTGCAGGCATAAGGCGCGCGCTTGGCCTGAACGACCGCCCGCCACGGGCGCCCCAGACACCAACCCGCGCGCCCGCCCGCGTACCCGAAGTCCAGCGCCCCCAAAAGCGCCCAACCGCCGGATTTGTCAAAACCGCTCGATCCGCCTTAGCTTAGAATGGCAGCCTCGAAAAGACTGGCGCGCTCCAACCAACCGCGCCGCGCTTGATCGAGAGGGGCTGCATTGGTTTCGACGTGGATTGGAATCGCAGCGGTGCATGTCGAGGTTCAGTCACCTCGTAAAACAGCTGAAACAAACTAACTGCAAACGACGAACGTTTCGCACTCGCCGCTTAAACACCGGTGAGCCTCGCAACAGCATGCCAATGGGCTGGGCAAGGGGGGCAACCTCCAGGCTGCGAGGGAATTCACATTGGCTGGCCCGTGTCCGGGCACCTTGGGCACAGGCGAGACTTCAGGGTGCTGGCTGTCTGGGTGGCGTGCGGCTGCGCTGCCCGGGTGGCAAGATTCAATACAGACCGCTAAACATGTAGATCTGCGCGTGGAAGGTTTGCGGACGGGGGTTCAATTCCCCCCAGCTCCACCAATCACAAGGGCCTGGAACCACTCCAGGCCCTTTTTCCTGGCCTTGGCGCAAACACAGGACAACGCAACGACAGCGCCTTCCGGCCACAAACATGCCACGCGCTGGCAATTGCGCGCCGCGCCCACGGCAAGCGGATAGAATTTGCTGATTGCGCATTTCAGGCGTGCGGTGATCGCACATCCAGCCATCATGGAGATGACATGCAAGGAATTGATTTCAACTTTACCAGAAGAGCATGCGGCCGCATGTTTTCGCCAAAAATCGGCGAGGGAATGGCAATATTCTGGCTCTCGATGTACTTCATCGTCGCCATGAACATAAGCTTCTGGGGATATGTAATTGATGGCGTAGAGATAACTGGTGCGCGCGTGTTTGCCGCCGTCATGTTGTTGCCCGTTGTGCTACTGATTTTTCATCATCTTGTATTCAGTCTGCTCTTGTTTCCATACACGTTCAAACCGGTCGCGATATTGCTGTTGCTGATTTCGTCAGGCGCGAATTTCTTCATGTTTCGGTACAAGATATATATTGATGCGGACATGGTGCGCAACGTCATGGAAACCAATGCTGGAGAGACATTCGATCTGATTACGCCTGAATTTGCGCTGTGGGTTTTGTTTGGCGGAATCCTTCCCGCGACTGCCGTGTGGAGGGCCAGGATTTTCTATCAACCTTTTTGGCGGATGCTTGCCATGCGCACGGTGCGGATATTTGGCGCCCTGCTGCTGCTCGCGTTGATTGTGTTCGCAAACTTTAAGCCGTATGCGTTTCTTGCGCGCAACCACAACGAGGCCCGCAAGCTCGCCAGTCCAGAGAACTACCTCTATGCGGTGTCCAAGTATTTCTACGCCAAGTCCTTCGCGGACGTAAAGTTCGAGCGCATAGACCCAGAGGCGCGGCACGAACCGCGGGGGGGGGGAGCATAGTATAATCGTCTTTGTTCTGGGCGAAACAGCGCGGGCAGAAAACTTTTCCCTGAACGGCTACGAGCGCGACACGAACCCCGCGCTCTCGCGGCGCGACGTGATAAGCTTTGCCGACGTAACGGCGGCCGGAACATCGACCGCGGCCTCGGTGCCGCTGATGTTCTCGCACAAAACGCGAGGTTACAGCGTCGACAAGGCCAAGCGCATGGAGAACGTTGTCGATCTCCTGAACCAATCCGGATACAGTGTGTGCTGGATCGAAAATGATGGCGGATGCAAAGGCGTGTGTGATCGCGTGGACCGCGTGGACATCAAGCCCGACAATCCAGAATATTGCGACGGGACAACGTGCCATGATGAAATAATGCTCGACGGACTCGGGGAATACATCGCGGGCGGCGAAGGTGATAGGTTTGTCGTGCTGCACACCATCGGCAGCCACGCGCCGACGTACTTCAAACGCTATCCTGCCGGATTCCGGAAGTTCGAGCCAACGTGCGACACTTCGGAACTCCAGGACTGTCCACGCGAAAGCATAGTCAATACGTACGACAACACGATACTGTAT